>JAQUCI010000090.1 GCA_028686295.1 Erysipelotrichaceae bacterium
TGTTCTTCTTTAATTCTACTGGATAACAAGGATAAAACATGTTATTCTAGAATCAATATTGTAAAATTAAGTGAGGTATTTTAATGATCAAAGCAATAATATTTGATATGGATGGCGTTATCATTGATAGTGAGATCCAATATGTGAAGAATGTGCAAACATTGTTAAAAGGACATGGCTTAGAAGTTCCAATTGAGGATCTATATTATCTTGGAGGTGGACCTAATAAATATTACAACGAGAATATCGCTAAATTATTAAATGTGCCACTTGAGGTTGCGACTGCTTATTACAAGCAATTCAATATTGATCACCCAACAGACTTTAAAAGTCTATTACGACCGGAAGCGATCGAATTATTAGATTATCTTAAAGCAAAAGGATATCCTTTAGCTCTAGCTTCATCAGGGACGATGGAACGTATAAAAATGAAATTTGATCAATGTCAGTTAGATGGTTATTTTGATGTTGTGGTTAGTGGCACTCAGTTTACAAAAACAAAACCTGATCCAGAGATATTTTTACATACTGCTAAATTGTTAGAGATTGATCCTCAAGAATGTATGGTAATTGAAGATTCTAACATGGGTATAACTGCTGGTCATAGAGCTAATATGTGTGTTGTAGCCCTGTATGATCCGCGGTTTAAATTTGATACAAGTCTTGCGACTCATGTGATAACTAGCCTTGATCAAGTTAAGGATATATTAGTTAAAGCCTGATGAGCTATCATTTATTCGACAGATTTCAATGATTCGACCATCTTGATGTTTTGTAGTTTTTTGTTCATAGCGATATTAACGATCAACGAAAAGATGAGCGTGATGATGATGGCATATATATAACTGATAAAATATATTTCTCTTCCAAACATGACTGATTCTAATTCAGCTATCTTCATAATGAATAAATGTAATGCTTTTCCTAATAAAAGCCCAAACAATGAACCAATGAAGGTTAATAAGGCAATCTCCCGATAAACGTAGCTTGATACTTCTCTTTGGGTAAATCCTAATACTTTGATGGTGGCTATTTCACGCATTCGTTCTGAAATATTGACATTACTTAGATTATATAAAACAACAAAGGCTAATAGGCCAGCGCTAATGATCATAACTACGACTACAAGATTCAAACTCTTGATCATATCCTTGAATTGATCAGCTAGTCCAGAATAGAAGGTGATCGATGTAATCATTTTTGAATCGATTAGTTCTGTTCCATAACTTGATTCTAATTCTTTACTATTATCATTTAAACGAATAATGGTCGTATTATAATTAGGTGATAACTCAAATAGGTTTTTATAGTAAGCAGCCGACATAAAGACATAATGACCAACATAGTTTTCGGTTATTCCAACAACCGTGGCTTGTTCTTTATAATCATCACTGTTGGAAATAGTCACTTTATCATCAATCCTTAGATTAAGATCATTAGCAGCTTTTTCACTAATGATGATACCACTAGTCTTGATTGATAAAGGAGTTTGATCTTGTCGCACTCTTAGATTATAGAAACTCTTAAATTGTTCATTATCATATGGAACGATGATACTTACTGCTAATTCATCATTATTAACGAGCAGTTTCCCACTTGACTCACTGATCAGCATAGCATCTTGAGTTTCTGTCTTTTTCTTTAATTCTATAATATAATCTTGTTTTTCACTTAATAATAAATCATCAGCGAATTTTGCTGAAGCTGAATAAGATATGATCTCATCAAATTGATAAACAGCAATCTGTCCAATAGAATCTCTTATACCAAAACCGGCTAATAATAATGCAGAACATCCAGATATACCAATGATCGTCATGAAGAAGCGTTTTTTATAACGGAAGATATTTCGGGCAGTTACTTTGGTCGTAAATGAGAAATGTTTCCATAATATCGTGATTTTTTCTAGTAAGATCTTTTTACCAATAACAGGGGCCTTTGGCCTTAATAAATTAGCGGGATTATCTTGAAGGATCACATAGCATGATGATAAGCTTGCTAGTAAACTAGTTGCGATCGCAATCAATGAAGTAAACAAGATTAATTCTACATTTGGTAAATAGACAATATTGGGAATGGTATACATCGTATTCCATACTTCAAATATGACAGTTGGAAAGATATACATACCAGCAATGATCCCAAAAATACAACCGGCAACACTGGCAAGTAAAGCATAACGCAAATATTTGCTTACGATTGAAGCATTGCTATAGCCTAATGCTTTGAGTGTCCCGATTGCTCCTCTTTGCTCATCGATCATTCTAGTCATTGTCGTTGAACAGACAAGGGCCGAGACTAAAAAGAAGAAGACAGGAAACACTTGAGCGATATTATCCATGCGATCGGCTGCTGAACCATAATCACGATAACTATAATGAGAATTTCGATCTAAGATATACCATTGAGCTTCATCGATAGCTTCTATATCTTTTTCGGCTTTGATGATTGCTTGGTATGCTTCATCAAGCTTATCTTGACCTTCATTTTTTTGTTTTTCGAGTTCTAATTGTCCATCGATTAATTTTGTTTGTCCTTGATCAATCTTTTTTTGTGCTTTTGCAAACTCAATATCAGCTGTGTTTTTGGCTATGATCATTTCTTTTTCTGCATCAGCTATTTGGGCTTGATAATTAAGGATCGTTGCTTCTAAAGCTGACAACTGTTGTTGCAGTGCATTAATACTTAATTGAGCTAACTCAATGTTAGTCTCTAGTTGTCTTTTGCGATTCTGCAAAGTTAACAATTCATCTTCATATACATCGATCTGTGCTTGCAAGATCAAATTGTCTGCTTCAAGATCGGCGATCTCTTCTTCGATAACAGTGTATTGAGGATCACTTGGATCAAGCGATGCTTGTTGCGATCTTAAGTTATTAATCGTATCGTTATTAGAATCTATTTCATTTTGTAAGTTAGCTATTTGCGCTTGCTTTGTTGTTATTTGTGAGTTAACGGTATCTAGTTCAAGCTGATATCCAGCAATTAAAGCTTCAACTTCCGGTTGGGTAACTTGTAATTGTTGGTCAAGTTCATCGTATGATTGTTGAGCCATTGCTAGTGCTTGTTTGGCAGTTTCGATATCAGTTTGATAGCTTTGTAAGGTAATCTCTAACATTAATTTGTTATTTGATAGTTCGATTTGTCCTTTGATAAGTTCAAATCTAGCATCTTCTAATTGCCGTTCAGCTTTCTCGATCTCTGTTTCGTAAGTAGCAACACCATCTTCATACTCTGCTTTAGCTTGATTTAGTTTATCAGTAGCTTCTTTTAAGATATCTTCATAGCGTTTTTCGGATTGGCTGATACCAAGTGATGCTAAACGATCGACAGTATCATCGATATGATCAAAATATTCTTGATCATATGAATTGTAATTGAGGGCGTTATCAATAGTGACGTATACTTCAGTATGATAGTCACTGATAAAATTATCATTATTGATGATCATAAAACTATCGATGCGACCATCTTTGATATTGGTACTACCTTTTTCATATGATAGATAATATGGTGTTCGAACAATGCCTACGATCTTATAAGTGTCATATTTGAGAGTGTCTAAAATATCATCGGATGTACCGGTGCTTAAAGTTAAGATATCACCAATCTTTAGATTGCTTTGAAACATTTTTGTATCTTCGATCAAACACTCTTGGTCTGTGATTGGTAATCTACCATCAATGATATTGTATTGGTTTATATAATCATCATTGTTTTCTCTAGCTGAATCGATATTTATGCCATGTACGATCATTACGTATTCTTTATCGTCATTAGTGGTTACGATCGTGGTTGAAGAGGTCGCAAAAGCTGATCTAACTCCGTCGACTTTTTTGATCTGTTCAACATCATCATTGGTCATGCCAAAATTGCTCATGATCTTTAAATCCATTAGATTATACTGATCATAGTAAGCATCGGCTGAAGCTTTCATTACGCTACTACTGGCTTTGATACCAGCAAAGAAAGCAACACCTATTGCAACGATCGCAAAAATGGATAAAAAACGTTCAAATGAACGTTTAATCTCACGCAATAAGTCAGTGGTAAGGATATTCTTTTTTTTCTTCATTACCATTCAATGCTTTCTATAGGTAAAGGATTTTTATTAGTTAATATCGAATCGATCAGGCCGCTTTTTACTTTAATAACTTTGTCGCCCATCGCACTTAATGCTAAATTATGGGTAATGATGATAACGGTCATATTACGTTTTCGGCAGGTATCTTGTAATAGCTTTAAGATTGCTTTGCCAGTTTTATAATCTAAAGCGCCAGTGGGCTCGTCACATAATAATAGCTTTGGATTTTTCGCTAGAGCACGAGCTATAGCTACTCGTTGTTGCTCACCACCTGATAATTGAGATGGGAAGTTATCCTTACGAGATTTTAAGCCAACAGCTTTTATTGTCTCGTCAATATCAAGAGGGTCTTTACAGATCTGTGTTGCTAGTTCAACGTTTTCTTTAGCGGTTAAATTTTGGACAAGATTATAAAATTGGAAGACAAAACCAATATCATAACGTCGATAACTTGTTAAATCTTTTTCGTTCATTGCGCTTATTTCAACATCGTCAACTACGATTTGGCCACTAGTGCAAGTATCCATTCCACCAAGAATGTTGAGAATGGTTGATTTACCAGCACCACTTGCTCCAGCAACTACGACAAATTCACCTTTTTCAATCGCAAAAGAAACTCCATCTAAAGCGTTTATGGAGATTTCTCCCATTTTATATATTTTCTTGACTTCATTGAATTCGATAAAGGCCATATTTTGATTTTCCTATCTTATGATAATAATATACGATTGTTCATTATTGAAGTCAAGATAATATTGATAAGTAAAGTTAATTGATTATCATCAACGGAATATGATGTTATAATGTATGAAAAAGGAAGGTGTTATCATGTATTCTTTAGAACAGTTGAAGAAGCATGCTAAAAACATGCGTAAGAATATTATCGAGATGGTAGCTACTGCTCAGTCTGGTCATCCAGGTGGAAGTCTATCAGCAGTGGAAATCTTAACTTGGCTTTATTTTAATGAAATGGATGTCAATAAAGATAATGTTAAAGGAGTTGATCGTGATCGTTTTGTCTTAAGTAAGGGTCATGCCTCACCATTGTTATATGCAGTGTTGTGTGAGAAAGGGTTTATTGATCAAAGTCAATTAAAGACATTTAGAGCGATCAATTCAAAACTGCAAGGTCATCCTAATATGAATTATGTAGATGGTGTTGATATGAGCACCGGTAGTTTAGGACAAGGATTATCAACGGCAGTTGGGATGGCGATCGCTAATAAGTTAGATAATAGTGAT
>JAQUCI010000010.1 GCA_028686295.1 Erysipelotrichaceae bacterium
TATCTTTATTAAAGCTGGTGCTGATATCGTCTATTTTCATCCAGAAACTGCAAAATTCCCAATACAGCTAATTACGAAGATTAAAACCGCCCATAAGCAGGCCGGTATCGTCATAAATCCGCATGAACCAATATCAATGTTCACTGAGTTGTTCTCTTTAATAGACTATGTACTTATCATGAGCGTAAATCCTGGCTTTAGCGGCCAGAAGTATCTTCGTTGTATCGAACATAAGATTGACGAACTCATCAAACTAAAAAGCGAATACAAATATAAGCTAATACTAGATGGGGCTTGTTCGTATGAAGTGATTAAAGAGCATCAAGATAAAGGTGTCGATGGCTTTATTTTAGGAACATCAGTTTTGTTTAATCAAGCCGACTCATATAAAAACGTGATCAATCGATTACGCAACAAAAAAGAATGACATTCATTTCTTTTTAGTTTGATCAAGTATCTGTTTCATTTTATAAGCCAGTCCCTTTATTTTTTTTAAGGGAACACTACAAATAGCCACCCTAATACCTTTATCAAGTTTAACCGTATAGATATGGTTGTTCATTAATCTTTCATGAAAAAGACCCAGAATATCTTTATCAAGTATTTTGATCGTTACGAAAAAACCTTCCTTATGTGGGTAAATTGGCAATTGACAATCATTAGCTTCAAAACAAAATGTATCACTTCTTTGTTTCAACATTTCTATGTACTTTTGTTTTTCCTTGATAAAAATCTCTTTTTTATCAGTCATAACTGTTGTGAAATTCTCCATCCAGCCATTATTGACATTACTCCAGATAGCTCGAGCACTATTTTCAAAAGCATCATATAGTGTTTGGATCGTCTTAAGTTGTTTAGCTAATAAAATAGCGACTCCTAAACGCATACCATAAGATGTAAATGTCTTCGAACAGCTAAAGGCAACTATCAAAGCAACATTATCACTAATATTATTAAAATATCGCATGTAATCACGTGAATGTTCAATATCCTTACAATAATCAATATAAGCAATATCATTTACCAAGATACAGGGGCCAATCAAAGATAATCGGTTTATCAAATCAATAACTTCTTGCCATTCAGATAATGACATACTATAACCACTAGGATTGTGACTTGGATCATTGATAAATAGCAAAAGCTTTCCTTGTTCAATCATTATAGATTCAGCTTGTTTAGTTAACGATTTAATGTTAAATCGATCATTATCAAACATTTGATAATTAACTACTTCAAGATTGTTGTTTTTAGCCATAAGTTTATATGATGACCAGGCAAGATCCGGAATAAGTACCTTCATATTTTCATCTAATACATTCATCATTGCTAAAGCAATGGCTCCTGTTCCGCCTGGGGTAGCGACTGATCTGTGCTTTAAGTTAAGTTCAACTTTATCAAACACCCAATCATATACACTTTTTAGAAAATTCGGATTCCCACAAATAGCTTGTGCATATTTAGCTTTGATCTTACTATCGATATTAGCATAGGTGTCATAGACACAATCAAAAGTCGCAATTGTTTCATCTTCATCATATAATGACCCAATAGTAGCATTGATGATCTTATCATTTCCATTTAAAGCCGATGCAGCCTGAGCTTTATCCGAAATCATAAATACGTTGTCTTGTAGTGGAGTTGCATTACTATTACTTTTAATAAATTTCATATCATCACCTTAGTTGATTATAGCTTTTTTATCTAATAAAAAAAACCCTTGATCAATATTATTCCTATTGATCAAGGATTATTTATTTAACGATTGTTATAAACTCATCATTCTTAGTATCAATTATCAATGTAGCATCTTCATTTATACTTTCTTCAATAATCTTTTTTGCGATTAAGGTTTCAACATTACGTTGAATGAATCTTTTCATTGGTCTTGCACCGTAAATAGGATCCACACCCTCTTTAATGATCAGTTGTTTAGCAGAATTTGTTATTTCTAGTTTAATATCCCTATTCTGTAAACGTTCAGCTAATTCATTCAAAAATTTATCAGCAATTAGTACCATAACTTGTTCAGTCAAACGATTAAAGACGATGATTTCATCTATCCTATTTACAAATTCTGGTTTGAAGAACTTCTTGACCTCATCCAAATAGCCCTGTTCACGTTCTCTTTTGTCATTGTTAAATGCAAACTGCGAACCAAGGTTACTAGTCATGATGATCAGTGTATTCTTAAAATCAACTACCACACCCTTGCTATCGGTTATTCTACCATCGTCTAATATTTGTAACAAGATATTAAATACATCAGGATGTGCTTTTTCTACCTCATCAAGTAAGATGATCGAATATGGTTTTCTTCTAACAGCTTCGGTTAATTGACCACCCTCTTCATAACCTACATAACCCGGCGGAGCACCGATTAATCGTGAGGTTGAAAACTTCTCCATATATTCACTCATATCAATTCTAATTATCTTAGACTCGCTATCGAATAATTGTTCAGCCAAAGCTTTAGCAACCTCGGTTTTCCCAACCCCAGTTGGCCCAAGAAACAAGAAAGAACCAATAGGTCTGTTTTCATCTTGAATATTAGCTTTTGAACGCATGATCGCATCAGTTACTAAAGTTAATGCATGATCTTGTCCCATTACGCGCTTTTGTAAGGAAGCTTTTAAGTTCAACAGTTTCTGTCTTTGGGTATCGAGCAATTTGCTGACATCGATATGTGTCCATTTCGCGACTATCTTAGCGATCATTTCAGCATCTACCGTTTCAGGTATCAAAGAATCTTCCTGTTTATTTTCTTGTTGTTCACGAATTTTACGTTCAAGCGTAGGAATAGTATCATATTGAAGCTTAGCAGCAGTCTCATATCTAGCCTCATTTGTCGCTTGCTCAAGTTCTAGTTTAGCCTTTTCCAAGAGTTCCTTGTTATTTTTACTTTCGGCAAGATTCTTTTTCTCTTGATCCCAACGTGAAAACACGACTGCTCTTTGTTCCTTGGTATTTGCTAATTCATTTCTTATCTGTTGTAAACGTTCTTGTGTTTTTTGATCTGTTTCTTTTTTTAAAGCCGTTTCTTCAATTTCAAGTTGCATGATCTTACGATTTAATTCATCTAACTCATCCGGTAATGAATCCATCTCAACACGAATAGATGCACATGCTTCATCAATCAGATCAATCGCTTTATCTGGTAGAAACCGATCCGTTATATATCTTTGCGATAAAGATGCGGCAGCGATGATAGCCTCATCAAGAATAACGACACCATGATGACTTTCAAAACGATCTTTTAAACCTCTTAAAATAGATATAGTGTCCTCAACTGATGGCTCATCAACCGTTATCCTCTGGAATCTGCGTTCAAGTGCCTTATCCTTTTCAATATATTTGCGATACTCATCAAAAGTAGTTGCACCAATACAACGCAATTCACCACGCGCCAACATTGGTTTTAAAAGATTTGCAGCATCCATTGAGCCTTCAGTTTTTCCAGCTCCAACAAGATTATGTATTTCATCAATAAATAAGATGATATTTCCTTCTGCTTCCTTAACCTCATTCAATACTGCCTTTAATCTTTCTTCATATTCACCACGATATTTTGCGCCAGCTATCAATGCTCCCATATCTAGTTCAATGAGTTTTTTCTCTTTTAAGCTTATTGGCACATCATTCTTCATGATTCGCCACGCAATTCCTTCAACAATAGCTGTCTTTCCAACACCTGGTTCTCCAATCAAAATTGGATTGTTTTTGGTTTTCCGTGATAAGATTTGAATGATCCTTCTTATTTCTTCATCACGACCAATAACTGGATCAATCCTACCATCTTTTACATCCTTAACTAGATCTCGACCATATTTTTCTAATGCATTTAAGTTCGTTTCGGTGGTTGGATCATCCATTCTTCTACCTTTGCGTCTTTTTAATTCAGCATCGATCAGTTGTTGTTTTGATATTTTGATTGTTGATATTATTTCTTTTGATACTGTAGAACTATTAAACAATAAAGCGATCAATACTGCAGCTACAGAAAGATAGGAGTCCTGTTGTTGATTAGCAAATACTTGCGCATCCACAAAACTTCGATTTACATCATGATTAACTGTTGGTTGTTGATAGTTCGATACGATCGCAATACTTTGCAAGTGACGATCTACGATATTGATCAAATCTTGCTTATTTACGTTTAATTCATTCCATAATCCATCACTTGTATCATCCTCAAAAATAGCTTTGAGCATATGTGCAGTCGTTACTTCTGGATGTTTTTGCATACTCGCCATATTAACTGCTTCTTGTATTATCTTTTGTAATCTTTCGCTCATTTGATCGATATTCATGATATCACCTCCTTAATTACTTAAATGCCTTTTTAAATCGACTAAATACAGTTTCTTTATCACCTAATTTACGAATTTTTTCATATAACTCTTTTTCTTCTTTGTTTAACTTTGTATTAACTTCAATACGAACTTCCACAAACTGATCACCAGAACTACTTGATCGTAAATCCTTAACACCTTTATTTTTAAGTCTAAATTTTGTTCCATTTTGGGTTCCAGCAGGAATTGTTAATTCAACATCTCCATACACAGTTGGAACATCAACGCTACAACCTAACGTAGCATCAACGACACTGATAGGGATCGTGATATAAATATTTTTACCATCTCTTTCAAAATATTTATGTTTATTAACGACAATCTCAATATACAAATCACCGTTTGGCCCACCATTTGATCCTCTTTCACCTTTACCTGTTACTCGTAATTGCTGGCCAGTTTGAATGCCAGCAGGGATCTTTACGTCAACATTAACTCGCTTGTGTTCATATCCAGTGCCTTTACACTTTGGACATTTATTAATGATCGATTTGCCTGTTCCATTACAGTCCGGACAGACACTTTGTGATTGGAATACCCCAAAAGCCGTTCGCTGTTGCGTGACGACAGTTCCTGATCCATGACACCTATTACATACTTTAATATCACTTTTACTTCGAGCCCCTGTTCCAAGACATTCAGAACACTGTTCATCAACATCAAGCGTGATCGTTTCAGTTTTACCAAAGATCGCTTCCATGAAATCAATCTTCATATTCATAAATAGATCTTGGCCCTTCCTTGGTCCACTTGCATTGGTCCTGCGGGAAGAACTACCACCAAAGCCACCGCCAAAGAAAGAACCAAAAATATCACTTAAGTCCTCAAATCCAGCCGATGATCCAGAGAAGCCACCAAATCCACCAAAACCAGCACCCTCCATACCGGCATGACCAAATTGATCATAGCTTGCTTTCTTCTGCGGATCACTTAAAACCTCATATGCTTCATTAACCTCTTTAAACTTAGCCTCAGCATCAGCTGTCTTATTTACATCAGGATGATACTTCTTGGCCAAGGTACGATAAGCTTTTTTAATATCAGTTTCACTTGCACCTTTATTTAAACCAAGTATTTCATAATAATCTCTTTTTGTGCTCATAAATCTCCTTCCCGCTATCTATCACTCTTACTGCACAAATCCTAGTATTAAACTAGGATCGTGTATCTTTATGATTTCTCTTTAAACTCTGCATCTACCACATCATCATCGTTTGAATTATCTTGTGCTTGTGTATCGTCACCATTTGCTTGTTGTTGATACATAGCTGCCCCCATCTCTTGAGCTGCCTTCTCTAAAGCATCAATCTTCTCTTTTAGCGTATCGATATCATTGTCATCGACTGCCTTCTTTAGTTCATCACGCAACTTCTGTACTTCAGCTTTTTGTTCTGCAGATACATTAGCTTGTTCATTATTCAACGTTTCATCTATTTGATTGATAAATTGTTCAGCCTTATTCTTAAGTTCAATCTCTTCTTTACGTTTTTCATCATCAGCTTTATGTTCTTCGGCTTCTTTTACCATGCGATCTATTTCTTCTTGTGATAAACCAGATGAATTCTGGATAACGATCGATTGTTTACGATTTGTGCCCTTATCTAATGCTGATACATGAACAATACCATTAACATCGATGTCAAATGTTACTTCTATTTGCGGAACGCCTCTTCTTGCTGGAGCGATACCATCAAGTTTGAATAAACCTAAAGTCTTATTATCGGCTGCCATCGGTCTTTCACCTTGTAATACATGAATATCAACAGCCGGTTGATTATCTGCAGCAGTTGAAAAAACCTGCGATTTTGATGTTGGGATTGTCGTGTTGCGTGGTATAAGCACTGTCATAACACCACCAAGGGTTTCAATACCCAATGATAATGGCGTAACATCAAGTAACAATACATCTTTAACATCACCCGAAATTACAGCGCCTTGAATGCTAGCACCGATAGCAACAACTTCATCTGGGTTTACTGAATGATTTGGTTCCTTACCCAATTCGCGCTTAACTGCTTCTTGTACGGCTGGAATACGTGTCGATCCACCAACTAACAATACTTGATGAATATCGTTTTTTGTTAATCCTGCATCTTTTAATGCAGCCCTAACAGGAGCGATAGTCTTATCAACTAAATGTTTAGTCATATCATCAAACTTAGCCCTTGTTAAAGTTATATCTAAATGCAATGGCCCACTTGGACCAGCTGATATAAATGGCAAGCTAATCTGTGTTTGTAACATTCCCGACAAATCCTTTTTAGCCTTCTCTGCTGCCTCTTTCATTCTCTGAAGCGCCATTCTATCTTGTTTTAGATCGATCGCATTATCCTTTTTAAACTGCTCTGCCATCCAATCTACAATGATATTATCAAAATCATCGCCGCCAAGCATATTATCGCCTGATGTAGCTAATACCTCAAAGGTACCATCGGCTAATTCCAAGATACTAACATCAAATGTACCACCACCTAGATCATACACTAATACTTTTTGTTCTTTATCGGTTTTATCGATACCAAAAGATAAAGCAGCTGCTGTTGGTTCATTAATGATCCTCTCAACTTCTAAACCAGCAATCTTACCAGCGTCTTTAGTTGCTTGTCTTTGTGCATCATTAAAGTAAGCTGGCACCGTAATTACCGCTTTGGTTACTTTTTCACCAAGATAATCTTCAGCATAAGCCTTCATGTACTGTAAGATCATTGCTGATATTTCCTGCGGTGTATATGATTTTCCTTCCAATTCAATTTTTTCATTACTACCCATCAAACGTTTAACTGAAATAACTGAATCTTTGTTTGTGACAACCTGCCTCTTTGCAGCATCACCAACTATCCTTTCTCCATTTTTAAACGCTACTACGGAAGGCGTCGTTCTGTTTCCTTCTGGATTAGTGATAACCTTTGCCTCTCCACCTTCCATTACTGCGACACATGAATTTGTCGTACCTAAGTCTATACCAATAATTTTACTCATTTCATTTCCTCCTATTCACTTACTTTTACAAGTGCAGCTCGTAATATACGATCTTTAAGTTTATATCCTTTCTGTAATACTTCTATCACTATATTGGACTCAACGCCCTCTTTAGCTTCTGTCATAATTGCGTGATGATAATTAGGATCAAATTTTGCTCCTAGTGCGTCGATCACTTCAACTCCTTCTTTATTTAAAGCATTCAATAACTGCTGGTGTACCATATCAATACCTGTATATAATGAAGTATCTTTTTCAGCACTATCCATTGCTCTTTCAAGATTATCGATAACTGATAACATCTCCATCGCAAAATTTTGAATCATATACTTACTTCGCAATGCGAAATCTTGCTGTAACCTTTTCTTAGTATTCTCGGCATCTGCATATGCTTTAAAGTAATCATTTTTTAAAGCGATCGCTTCTTCCTTTAAAGTAATGATCTCGCTTTGTAATTCTTTGATCTTTACTTTTTCTTTATCATCCTTCTTTTTACTAAATGAAGGCTTTCTTTTCTCATGATCACCAATTTCATCTTCTATTGGTTGCTCATCTACAACATCTTCATTAATATCTTCAATCTTATCCTTTTCAGTCATTTCTACCTCCTTGATTGAGCATCTTTTCAATACTCTCAGCTAAATACTCAATTAATGATACGATATGGTCATAATCCATTCGTGATGGGCCAACTAACATTAATTGTGCTTCTTCTTCACTATTTAATTTAAATCTACTACTTACGACCGCCATATCATCTACCCATACTAATTGAGAGTTGTCGGAAGTCTTTAATAAAATATTACCCTTACCCATGCCTATATCACGCCATAATTGACTATTTTCAAGCATACCCATTAGTTCCTTCAATCTCTCAATATCAGCAAACTCGGGTTGATACATCAGCTTATCCTGTCCGCTATAATAAAAATTCTCATTAGCGAACTTAATGAATGCTGCCACAAACGCTTTAAACAGTACTTCATGCCTTTCAATAGCACTTTCTAATAAAGGTTTCAATTGATTCATTTTTTCAACTACTTCATTGATATAAGTACCCTTTAAACGATCATTTAAGATATCACAACATACTTGAATATCATGAACGCTTATTGCTTCATCAAATTGGAACATTTTATTTTCGGTATGTCCAGTATCGGTGATAAATACAGCAACAGCATTCTTTTCATCAATGACAAATAACTTTATATGTTCAAGTCTTTGAGTTTGTGCATCAGGTCCCAAAACGATACTAGTTAAATTTGTCATCTTTGATAAGATATCACAACTCTTCTTGATCAGCTCATCAACATTTAGCGATCGATCCGCAAAAGCAGATTGAACGACCAAAGCCATTTTATCATCAATCTTACTTTTCATTAGATTCTCTACATAAAATCGGTAACCTTCAATAGAAGGTACTCTTCCACTACTTGTGTGCGTTTTTTCAATTAAACCTAAATTTTCAAGTTCCATCATTTCATTTCGAATCGTAGCAGTAGAATATGGTAAGTGGTACTTATCTACCAATGTCTTACTACCAACAGGCTCAGCAGTCTGAATAAAATCTTCTACAATAGCTTTAAATATTTCAATTAATCTACCACTTAACATAATTCACCCCCTCAATTAGCACTCTAGACCATTGTCTGCTAATAGTATACGTCAAACCTTTAGCACTGTCAATAATTTCGTGCTAATAATCTCATTGCAAATTCAACACTATAAAAAATGAACATCATAATTGATGTCCATCTTAAACTTCAAAGTTATATAATCTTTTTCTTCCGCATCCACCACAAAGTAAAAATAAGTATCAAACTTGCTAGAACGATCACCCCAAGATAACCATAACGCCAACTCAACTCTGGCATAAAATGAAAATTCATACCATACCAACCCGTTATAAGCGTAAGAGGCATTAGGATCACCGTTATTATCGTTAGAACTTTCATCACATTATTTAAATGAAGATTTAATTGTGTTTGATATTCATCATGAATTTGTAGGGCATATTCTCGTAATTGTTGAGCATTATTTTGTAGTCTAGAGCAACGATGCATTAATGCGCTAAAATATACTTTATCTTTATCAATAAATCGATCACTAATATCATCAGTCAAGGTTTCTAACATATCTACCAGCTGATTGTAATAATTATAATAATGCATCGTTTCACGTTTTATCATACCCATATGCTTATTAAATGTATCAATTGAGCCATCAATAACACTATCTTCGATCTCAGTCAATCTATCTTCTATCTTTTCCAGATAATCAAGATCATATTCAATCATTGATTCAATGATATCAGCCAAGATTTTACCTGGTGTTGGATCAGTGTAAAACTTAATCTCTTTTAATCTTATCAATGTCTTTTTAACTATATCATTATCATCGATTAACAATAAACTATCCTCAAAGATGGAAAAAGAAAAACACTCTGTATCAGGAAAACTGTCTTTGATTGGTATAATGATCGTGCCTGAAAGATAGCGAAAATGCTCTTCTGCTTTACAATATTTCACCCGTTCATGACGATCATTAAAATATTGAATAAATAAGTCGTTTTCCTCATCATTAGTTTCACTATAAAGAAAGACTCTAAGTTTTTGATCTTGATCATAACCATCATCAACTTGCACAAGTCGATTAGCTACTATTTGATACATAATTATCGATATTTTTCCATTATCATGTCAACGATCGAAGCTGGCACAAAGTTGCTAATATCTCCTTGGTTTAATGCAATCTCTTTTACTGTGCTACTTGATATAAAGGAGTTTTCAGGCTTTGTTACAAAGAATACTGTTTCTAAATCCGGTGCCAAAGCCATATTTGCCGTAGCTTGTTGAAGTTCCATTTCAAAATCCATGGTTGCCCTGATACCCCTGATCAAAAATGAGGCCTGGAGTTCTTTCGCAACATTGACTGTTAAACCCATTTGAGCCATTACCCCAACATTGTTATAATCCTTTGTGACCATTTTCAACATTTCTACTCTTTCGTCTAAGGAAAAAGTATTCTTCTTTTGTGGATTCTGCATGATCACAACATACAACTGATCAAATAAACGACTGGATCTAGCGATTATATCTAGATGACCATTTGTAACGGGATCAAAAGAACCTGGATACACTGCTACTCTCATTTTCATTCCTCCTTCTTGTAATATGTCAATTTACTAATACCATAAATGCTCTCTTTATATTTAATTATATCATTATATCTATCATTTAAAATTTGGTCTTTTGTCGTTTCAATGATAATCAAAGCAAGATGATCAAGTAGATCACAAGAAACCAACAACTTAATCAAATCTTCATATTCAATAAAACGATATGGGGGATCAATATAAATCAAATCAAATCGTTGTGTACCCTTCAATTTAAACAGTGCTTTTTTATAATCATTATTAATCACAAAACAGCGATCACTAATATCCAATTGTTTAATATTCTCTTTGATACATCTAATCGCTTCAACATCCTTATCGATCAAGACTGCTTTATCAAAACCTCGAGAAAGACCCTCAATTGCCACAGCTCCACTACCCGCAAAAATATCTAAGATCCTGCCACCATCAAAATATGGACCTATCACATTAAATAATGCTTCCCTTATCTTATCAGTAGTTGGTCTAGTTTTATTGTTTTTAGGGGTTTTTATGATTCGTGAGCGATATTCACCCGCTATGATCCGCATTATCGATCATTCCTTACAAGATTCTTCTCTTGATTTATAATCGCTTGAGCAATTCCAATTGCCATCATTGCCGCAACTGTACTTGATCCACCAGAAGATATTAATAATAACGGAACACCAGTTAAGGGTAATAAACAGGTAATACCACCAACATTAAAGATAAAATGAAGCACGAAGTACATCATGACACCAATTATTATGATCTTCCCCTTTTCACTTTTTATGTACAAAGCATGTCTGATCAAGCGATAAACAATGATGATGTAACCCAAAAACACATACATAAAGCCCATTAACCCCAACTCTTCAACAATAACTTCCATGATGAAATCTGTTGAAGCGGCTGAAATATTACTATACTTCAATATTGATTTACCTAAACCAACGCCAAATAATTCACCACGACTAAAACCAATTAAACTATTATTGAGATCAAAAAAGCCTTTACCAAATTTATCATAAAAAGGGTTTTCTACCGCGATAAAACGTGTTAATTGATATTCACTTATATTCAAATCTCTCAACAATTCAATTCCAGAGGATGTTGTTAAATAGTACATTAAAAAAACAAAGATAATCGCTAATAATAACGCAATTATTTGGAAAGTTCTTAACCCTCTATTAGCAGGAATCATAAAACAAAAAAACGTTATTAGCATAAAGATTAAAGCAGTACCCAAGTCTTTTTGATAGATAGCAATTAAAATCATTGCTATCGCAAAGAAACTAAATGGTACAATTATTAGCTTTTGCCACTTATTATATTTTTTATCCCCAAGATAAATAGCCATAACGATTACGATAGCAATCTTAGCAAACTCGCTTGGCTGCAAAGATATGCTAAAACCTGCTATATTTAACCTTATCCAAGCATATGATCCCCCGGCTGGTTGGAAAAATCGTGTTGCGATCAGTAATACTAAGATCGTTATCATGATATAAAATATATTTCTTTGTGCTTTATCATAAGTAAAACGATTACTAAAATAGACCATTATCAAATGACCAGCTATTAAAAACATAATCTGTTTAAAAGTTATCTTTAATAAAGAAAATAATGAGAATGTTGAAGTCGAAAACATACTTGCACTTGTTTGCATGATCAATCCAAATATGCCTAATAACAAAATCGTTATATAGATTACTTTATCGGTTCGTTTTGGTTGGATCAAAAATGATCTAATGAATGTTTTCACCAGCTTACCTCACAATATCAATATACTATCGATATAGAGCTAAATCAACATTATAAAGTTGCTTATAATAGGTATTATACTTGCCAATATAGTTTCTTTACTCTATAATAAAAACTCAAAGCAATAAACTATCACTTTAATTTATAGCTTTTATGGAGTAAAATATTATTGAGGTTATTTAAGAATGTCAGAAAATTATGTTAAAATACTTGACGATAAAGATCCTGCCCTACGCAAAAAAGCAGAATCCGTCACTTTACCGTTATCAGATGATGACAGACAGATCTTAACTGATATATTAAAGTATGTTGTCGATTCACATGATGAATCTTTACAGGAAAAATATCAATTATTACCTGCCAGCGGATTAGCTGCGCCACAAATCGGTATCAATAAACGAATGATTGCCGTTTTTACTGAGGAAGTCATAAATGATAAGAAGATCATCGCAAAATATGCTTTGGTAAATCCAAAGATCATAAGTCATTCACAACAAATGACTTATATTGAAAATGGCGAGGGTTGTTTATCGGTCAAAGAACCACATGAAGGTTATGTGCCAAGATACGCAAGAATAAGCGTTGAAGCGTTCGATCTATTGCAAGATAAAGTAGTAAAAATTCGAGCAAAAGGATATTTAGCAATCGTTTTACAACATGAGATAGATCATTTATCAGGAATTTTATTTTATGATCATATCAACAAAGATGATCCTTTCTATGCGATACCAGATGCGATCATCATCTAACCTTATTTAATACATTAATAGTGAAAACTATATAATATTGGTGCAAAGGAGAAAAAATGAGAAGAAAACAAACAGCACCAAAGATTCAATCAGATATCACTATCCAGAATCAATCAAACAATACATTAAGAAACGATGATACCTTCGTTTATGCTCTAGGTGGCCTTGGCGAAGTTGGTAAAAACATGTATTGTATTGAACACGAAGATAACATTATCATCATTGATGCTGGAGTGAAGTTTCCTGAAGAGAATCTTTTGGGTGTCGATTATGTCATTCCGGATTATTCACATTTAATTCGTAATGAAAAAAAGATCAAAGCATTGATCATTACTCATGGTCATGAAGACCATATAGGTGGTATTCCTTTCTTATTACAAAGTGTTAAGATCCCTAAAATATATGCTCCGCGTTTTGCGCGAAGTTTAATCATGAAAAAACTTGAAGAAAGAAGAATGTCAAAAAAGGTAGTAGTTGAAGAAATAGATGAAAGTTCACGTGTTAATTGTGGACCGTTGATCGTTGGCTTTTTCAACACAGTCCATTCGATACCTGATTCACTTGGCGTATTGATCAACACACCAAATGGTAGAATCGTACAAACAGGAGATTTTAAATTTGATCTTACCCCAGTTGGCACTAATACTGACTATCAAAAACTAGCTTATATCGGACAAATTGGTGTTGATCTACTATTGAGCGATTCTACCAACGCTGAGGTTGATGATTTTTCCATTAGTGAGAAAAAGGTCGCACAATCAATATTAGATATCGTACGTAAAGCCAATGGTCGAATCATCATTTCAACCTTTTCAAGTAATGTTCATCGTGTACAACAAATCCTAGAAGCTGTTGTAACTTGTGATAAACGTGTAGCAATCTTTGGTAGATCAATGGAAAATGTTGTCGAAATTGGTCGTAAATTAAAGCACATCAACATCCCGGATAAATATTTTATCGCTCAAAACGAACTGAATACCGTACCAGCTAATAAAATGGTCATCATTTGTACTGGTAGTCAAGGTGAACCGTTAGCAGCATTATCAAGGATTGCAAATGGTTCACACCGATTCATTAAGGCAATTCCTGGTGACACCGTTGTCTTTTCCAGTAGTCCGATCCCTGGTAATTCAGTAAGTATTTCCAAGGTCGTAAACAGTTTAACTAGAGCAGGCGCACAAGTATTAACCAACTCACCATTAACTAGTATCCATACCACAGGTCATGCATCTAGTGAAGAACAAAAATTAATGTTACAACTAACAAAACCAAAATATTTCATGCCAATTCATGGTGAATATCGTATGTTAAAGATTCATGGTGAATCTGCTGTTGAAACAGGTGTTGATCCTAATAATGTGTTTATTTGTGCAAATGGTGATGTTGTCGTACTACGCGATAATAAAGCATTTTTGGCTAACACAAGGATTCAAACTGATGATATCTATGTTGATGGTAATGATGCTAGTGGTTTATCTACTGCAGTATTACGTGATCGCAAGATTTTAGCTGATAATGGACTTGTAGCAGTAATCGTAACCATCGATTCTCGTTACAATAAGATTATCTGCAAACCAAGTATCGTAAGCAGAGGATTTGTCTTCATCAAAGATAGCCAACCGCTACTAAAAGAAGCAGAACAAATCGTATATGAATCACTGAAAAAACGTATGGCTACTAAAACAACTTTTGGTGAGATCAAAAATACGATTCGTGGTTCATTAGAACCTTTCTTGTATCAAAAAACAAGACGCAATCCGATTGTTATTCCAGTAATCTTAAATCACAAAGAAGCAATGAATCAAATTGCTAGCAACAAAAACTAAGACTTAACGGACGCTACTAAAAGAATCAAGATTTGTTGCATTAAAAAATGTTTTGTAGCTTACAATAAAGATATGAAAGATAAAAATCGAGTGGTTAACTCGGTTTTTTACATTAATCATTGTGAGTTGGATAAGCAATGACTGATATTTGTTATACTAAATTTTTTTTCGAATCAGTTAATTTGTGATTGGTTTTAAATAATCTTTTTGTAAGATTATCTAATATCCTTCATATTTATTTCCATTTTTAAAATGCATGTTTTTGTATTAACTTTCCTAGCATTAAATTCACTGAAGTACAACTAAAACAAGTGTTTGATATAAAAACGATTAACATATGTGATAATTAATTCATGATGAAAACAATATTAATACAAAGAAAAATCATTCCATCAATAATATGAATGAAACTTGAAGTAGTTTTTACCATATACGGTAAATGAAATTATTTGTTTCAAATAAATAGTCTTATATACCAGTTTCCACAAAAGTATATCCAGTTTATTCAAGTAAAATGTTATAATATAGGAAAACATCAACAGAACCTTTCTAAAATTACGCTAAAATTAACAACATACATAAATCAATTTATCGGTTGTTTCAGTTTATTAGATAAAAAAAGGAGTATCAGAAATTTTGTGTGATAAATGCAATAGCCTTAAAGAGCTTTATAGTAATGTTATAAATCAACCATACCAAAATTATCTGCCAACCATCAGGCATATTGAGCGAATGGTAAATCTAGGACAGATAGAACTTTATGCTGGAGACTGCCTTTTAGAAGAAGTCGATCGTATTCTTTATGAAGAGAAACACTATACAATCTGCCATTATCTTAAATGCAAAGGATGTAACCAATTCTTTTTCATTGGAGCTTGTATTAGAGGAACCCCGATATATAAAACACTTGATACACTTAAAGAAGAGAAAATTTCGAATGTATTGTGGGGGAAATGCGGAACATTATTTGATAACAGAAAAAAGCGCAAGTTTTTAAATCATTTCATAAGAGATAAATAAAAAAGTAATTAGATATTCATGGTCCTTTTATCTGTTACCACATTTTATGTCTTTTATCAACAATATTATCTAGCATGTCTGTTCAAATAAGTAGAATACCAAATATACACTTTATATTTATTGTTAAATGAGCTCCATACTTTATAACTAAAGATAATAATTTATGAGATCATTATAATCACTTTCGAAAGCGAATTTCGATTATCCTAGTAAAACAACTTAGCGCATTTTTAATTTTAAGAATGTTATTTAAGCTATTTTACGATATGATTATATACAGGTGAACCAATGAAAAAGCTAAAACATATCGCAATTACTATATTTATCATATTAATCTTAACTAGCCTATTCTTTTACTATGATGCAAGATTTAAAGCCATTCATCGGCTAGACATACGTTTTGAATTGATCATTAACGAGAAAGTACCTGATTCTTTTAATAATACACAGATACTGATCTTCTCAGATATTTACTATAACAGTTTTATGGATAAGGAGCGTTTTGAAAAGATAGTTGATACTATCAATCAATCTCAACCAGATATCGTTATATTTCTCGGTGACTTATTTAATAATCCCACGATTAATCCTCCTACTGCTCAAATTCAAGAAGAATTAATGATGTTACTTAATGAAATTGATGCTCCTTTAGGCAAGTTCGCGATCTATGGTGATCAAGATCTACAATCACAAACAACTAAACAAATTTTCGATAGTATCATGACTCAAGCCAATTTTGAGATATTATCTAATACTAATCTCATGTTAACCAATCACGATAATCTAGGTATTAGGCTTATCGCTCTTAATAACATAATCAATGGAAACTTTGATATTGATCAAGCATATGAAAACACAGATAACAAAACCTACACACTAGCCATATGCCATACACCTGACATAATTGATTACCTTAAAAACAACGTTGCAGATCTTTTCATAAGTGGTCATAGTTTAGGCGGACAAATTTACATTCCTTTCTATGGATCTTTAGTTAAAATGGATGGAGCCCTTAATTACAGTAGGGGTAAACAAAAAGTAGCGAATACGCTACTTGATATCACTAATGGTCTTGGTACAACTAAATATGATCTTCGCTTATTTACAGACCCAGAGATTGTAATATATGAGTTTTCTAATCAATGAGCTTGTTATCATAGGCTCCCTTAATATAAAAAGTAAGAGCAATTAGCGTAACCATCATGATGTATGCATAAGGTAGAATAGTAATAGTTATCAGTATCGCTAACACTTGTAAACAAATGCCAAATATCATAAGTATTTGGTATTTGTTTTTTGCATTACACAAAATCAAACCACTTATCGCACCAACTATAACTAATAATTGAAATATTAAAGCGGATAATACTCCATATAAGACAAATTTATCGAACACTACGGCATGTGTGCTCAATGGAGTGATAAAGCGGACAAGATAGCATAGAGCAAAGATATTGATAAATGAAGACAACAGCAAAACGATGCTAGCATAAAATATCTTATCTCTACCCTTTGCTTTCTCCATGATTAATACCTATCCTTAAACTAATTATAACTAATTATCACAATTTAACAACAATGTTACAAAACTATTCACGAGTGAAAGTAATGGCTCTTTCAATATCATCACGAATTATCTTTATTATGACTTCTTCTTTAGCTATACAATTCTTATATAGCTGTTGGAGTTCATTAACAGTAGTTACTTCAATATTATTAATCGATATTATTTGATCTTTAACTTTTAGACCTACACTCTCAGCCAGTGAATCTTCAGCAATAGCTGTTATATAAATACCATAATCACTAACTCCATATTGATTCATAAGATAATCATTATTTACATCAATTACCGTTATTCCTAAAGCTCTTTTGCCACTAACATAGCCTTGTTCTATTATCTGTTCAATTTGTTCTTTGATCGTATTGATAGGTATCGCAAATCCCAATCCTTCAATACTATTTCCAGATGACTTAGCATTAACAACGCCGATAAGTTCTCCATAAGCATTGAATAATGCTCCACCAGAATTACCGGGATTAACAGCAGCATTTGTCTGTAATAGATTCATTTTAGTATCACCGATCGTTATCGCACGATCAAGCGCACTTAATATACCACTAGTAACAGTGCCACCCAACTCTCCTAAAGGATTGCCTACAACAACAACGGTATCACCAACGACCATTTTACTAGAATCTCCAAGTACGACTGGTAATAGATCATTAGCTTCTATCCTTAATATCGCAATATCATTATCAACATCCTGTCCAATGATTTCTGCTTGGTACTCTGTTCCATTATTTAATCTTACGATTGTTTTTGTGGCATTTTCAATGACATGATAACAAGTTATGATGTAACCATCGCTTGTTAATATCACTCCACTACCTGATCCAGAAGTTACATATTGTTGCATAAAGTAACTATAAGCAGCTGCTTCTGTTTTAATTTCTACTACGCTATCAGCAGTAAGTGCAGCAATCTGTTGAATGCTTAGTTCTTGTTCATCTTTGCTGTATTTAACATCATTAATGATCCGATCTGCAGCTTGATGTAATACCGTTGTACCATCGTCGATAAGATTTTGATCTAAAGCCCACTTTGTGCCAATATAAGCACCTGATAAAGCTAAAGCAAAAATAAGAACACCAATAAATATGATCCTTATTATCTTTTTCTTATTTGTATTTTTTTCATAATCAATCCGATCATCATTAAGTTGTTGAAACTTCTCATCATTACTCATATTATCCCTCCTTGACAATATTAAGATAAGATAAAAATGTGAATTTTTTATGAACTTAAAAGAAAAACCGTACTCACATACGGTTAAACTACGATATTAACTATTTTACCCTTTACTACGATAATCTTACGAATATTCTTTTCTTCAATATAGGGTATAACAGTATTTAAACTACAGGCTCGTTCCTTGATGGTGTCTTCACTAGCGTCAACATCAACATTGATAACACCGCGCATCTTACCGTTAACTTGAACAGCGATATCAATAGAATCAGTTTGAAGCATCGTTTCATCATAAACTGGCCAATCTTGATAAGTTATAGTTTCTGATTCATCAAATAATTGCCATAATTCCTCGCCAGCATGAGGTGCAAAACAGGCAAACATTTTTATAAATCCTTTTGCATATTCAATATATAAATGATCACTTTTATAGCATTCATTAATGAATATCATCATTTGACTTATTGCTGTATTAAAGTTTAGCGTTTCAATATCATTAGTAACCTTTTTAACAGTTTGATGATAGACACGATCAAGCTTTTGATCATTATCACAAACTATATAACCATCTCTTGTAAACAATCGCCAAACTCGATCGATCCATTTTCGAGCACCATCCATACCATTAGTATTCCATGGTAAAGCGGCTTCCAATGGTCCCATAAACATCTCATAAACTCTTAAAGCATCAGCACCATGACTCTTCAATAATTCATCAGGATTAATAACATTTCCTCTTGATTTACTCATTTTTTCGCCATTTTCACCAAGGATCATTCCCTGATGAAACAATTTTTGAAATGGTTCTTTTGTACTAACGACCCCACAATCATATAAAACTTTATGCCAGAAACGTGCATATAGTAAATGTAATACGGCATGTTCTGATCCACCAACATAAAGATCGACTGGTAACCAGTGTTTGATCAACTCAGGATCACATAATTCTTTATCATTATGAGGGTCGATATATCTAAGATAATACCAACAAGATCCCGCCCATTGTGGCATGGTATTTGTCTCACGGCGTCCTTTAAATCCATCAATTTTAACTTCCAACCAATCCTGAGCGTGTGCTAAAGGAGATTCACCGTTTTTATTTGGACGATAATTGTCTACCGCAGGTAATTCAAGCGGTAGTTGATCAAGTGGCACTGTTTTTTGTGAGCCATCTTCCATATTGATGATTGGTATGGGTTCACCCCAATACCTTTGTCTTGAAAATAGCCAATCACGCAATTTATACGTTACTTTAGGTTCACCAAAATGATTATCAACTAACCATTTATTCATTACTTTTAAAGCTTCTTCTTTATCTAATCCATTGATAAAATCACTATTAACATGTATACCATCTTCAATATATGCACTTTTAGTAATATCCCCACCAGCTAAAACTTCAATAATATCAAGATCATATTTCTTCGCGAACTCATAATCTCGCTCATCATGAGCTGGAACAGCCATGATGGCTCCTGTTCCGTAAGCCGCCAATACATAATCAGCTATGTAAATAGGTATCTGTTTTTTATTAACAGGATTGATCGCATAAGCACCGGTGAATACTCCAGTTTTTTCCTTGTTCAATTCAGTTCTTTCAAGATCTGATTTAGATGATATTGCTTTAATGTATGCTTCAACTTCCAATTCCTTATCTTCAGTTGTTATCATTTTTACGAAAGGATGTTCCGGAGCTAATACACAGTATGTTGCACCAAAGAGCGTATCACTTCTAGTGGTAAATACCGTAAAAGTTAGATCATGATCAACAACTTTAAAATTAACATGAGCCCCTACTGATTTACCAATCCAGTTTATTTGCATCTCTTTAGTAGACTGTGGCCAATCACACAATTCTAAATCCTCTAATAATCTTTCTGCATACTCTGTTATTCTCAAGACCCATTGACGCATAGGTTGACGAACAACAGGAAAGCCCCCTCTTTCGCTTTTTCCATCAATTACTTCTTCATTAGCTAAAACCGTACCCAGTTCTGGACACCAATTGACCGGTATCTCATCTACATAAGCTAATCCTTTTTCATATAACTTAATAAATATCCATTGTGTCCAACGATAATAATCAGGATCAGTAGTCGCAAACTCTCGATCCCAATCATATGATAAGCCTAAAGCCTGAATTTGTTTACGAAATGTCTTGATGTTACGATAAGTGAACTCAGCAGGTTCATTTCCTGTATTTAAAGCATATTGCTCGGCTGGTAAACCAAAGGCATCCCATCCCATTGGATGTAATACATTAAAACCTTGCATACGTTTCATCCTCGATATAATATCAGTTGCTGTATATCCTTCAGGATGACCAACATGTAAGCCAGCTCCACTTGGGTAGGGAAACATGTCTAAACAATAATATTTAGGTTTAGAAAAATCCCAAGTATCAGTTTTAAATGTCTTATTTTCTAACCAATAATCTTGCCACTTCTTTTCAATCTTAATATGATCATAATTCATATCTTATCTTCTCCTTAATATAAAAAGTCATCCTCATAAAGGACGACTTTGCGCGGTACCACCTTATTTCATATCAAACGATATGCTCTTTATGCATTAACGCTGCGCACGGATCGTTTTAACGATCAGCTCCCGGCTAAGTTCATCAATCGTCACTTTATTGTCTTACAGCATTCAACAACTCTCTTTAAAAGCACTTATGATTACTACTTCCATTCATAGCTAACAGTAAGATGATAACAAAATATATAGAATAATGCAATACTCACTCATCGATTAGCATAATCAGTAAAACTGATATTTAGATCAACATTACCAGCTATTCCATCAACCTGTCCGGTATTACTATATTGCCAAATATCAAAATTATAGGGGTAATAAGGTTCTGTATCATATTGAGCATACCATTTAGCATAATCTTTGATCTCATGCAAATCTAGCTTCGAAAATAACCAGTGGCTATTGCCATAGATCATGGGAACATAACCTGCGTCACGTATTCGATCACAAAATGCTTTAGTGATAGCCGTTATTTCAGACGTTGACAAATTATCTATCCTTGTATCAGTATTAAATATATCTTCCATATCAAACACGATTGGGTAAGTTATTGGATAGTCAACTATCTGATCTAAAACAAAATCTGCCTCTGCTATCGCTTCTTCTGTATTGATTGCTTGCGAGAAGAAATATACGCCAACATCAATGTCGTATGTCACGGCATTTTGCATATTATCATGAAATTTATCATCGAGAAATATCTCGCCCTCACTATAACCACGATAACCAAGTCGCATGATCGCAAATTTTACTCTAGTATCACTTACTTTTTGCCAATCAATACTACCTTGAAATTTACTTATATCAATACCATGAACAACAATCGATCTTTCATCAACGATGTAATCATAATGATCATCATATACAACGATGTTACTCCAATCATGATCATGTAATTCAAGATCAGGATCAATCGGTACAAACTTAATCTCGCCATTATCAAGATAAACTATCTCATCTTTAAACATATCGCGTAAAAACGCTGTGCTCAGTTTATAAGAAATCCCTAATTCCTTTAACTCAGATTTCAAGATATAGGTATCTTTGTCCATGGTAAACACTATCTTACCAATAAATAGACCTATTACTACTCCAAGTAATAATACGATCAAAAACATTAATGCAGTTCTACTTGATCGCATCACTATTATCCACTACCAATTCATAATCACCCCAATTAGGTACTATCAAAGAATTATCACTACCCTCAGTTACATAGAATGATGGACAAGGTA
>JAQUCI010000091.1 GCA_028686295.1 Erysipelotrichaceae bacterium
CATCATCACTTGTTAGGATAGTTTCAAATAAGCCTCCGTTAGCATCAAAACATGATGAATATAAGATCGTATCGTCCATTTTTAAAAAGGTTGAGATACTGTTTTCTAATTGTTTATGGATAGCTTGAGTACCACAGATAAATCTAACTGATGATAGACCATAGCCCCAATCATGATAACTCTTGATCGCTGCGTCAATGATCCTTTGATCATTAGCTAAGCCAAGATAGTTGTTGGCGCACATATTAATGATATCGTCTTTTTGTTTAGTATTGATCCTACCAGCTTGAGGACTAGTGATGACCCTTTCACTTTTTTGAGTTCCACTTTCCTTAATCTGTTCTAAAGTTTGTTTATATATATTTAAAGCTGAACGCATCTTTATTTACTCCAATCTAGAATTACTTTACCTGAATTTTTGCTATTCATCGCAGCGAATCCTTTTTCATATTCACGATAATTAAAGCGATGGGTAATGATAGGGGATAAATCTAAGCCACCCTCGATCATTGCCGACATTTTATACCAAGTCTCATACATCTTACGTCCATAAATACCTTGAATCGTTAGACCTTTGAAGATAACTTCGTTTAGATCGATTGGTGTCTTAGCATCTTGAATGCCTAACAAGGCGATTTTTCCACCATTACGCATATGGGATATCATTGAATTTAAAGCTGAAGCTGAGCCACTCATTTCTAAGCCAACATCAAACCCCTCAACGATATGTCTATCTTGATATATGTCTTCAATCTTTTCTTTTGTGATGTTTATTGTAGCAGTAGCTTTTAGCTTTTTGCAGATATCTAAACGATAATCATTAACATCAGTTACCACGACACTTCTAGCACCGTTTTTAACACAGATAGCGCAAGCCATCATTCCAATTGGACCAGCACCAGTTATCAAGACATCTTCACCAACAACATCAAACATTAGCGCTGTATGTGTGGCATTACCAAATGCATCAAAGAAGGATACAACATCTTCATCAATATCAGGATTTATTGGTACGACATTTGTTGCTGGAATACAGAGATATTCAGCAAAAGCCCCATCACGATTAACGCCTACACTCTTAGTATCTTTACACCATTGTGCGTTGCCTGATCGACAGTTACGACAATGACCGCATACGATATGACCTTCACCAGACACAAGTTGTCCGATAGTCAGGTTTTTAACATTTTCACCAAGTTCTGCTATCTCACCAACATATTCATGACCAATCGTTAAGGGTGGCTTGATATTTGCTTGAGCCCACTGATTCCAATTATAGATATGCACATCTGTGCCACAGATGGCAGTCTTATGGATCTTGATCAATACTTCATCATGTTTTGGTTTAGGTTTATTAACCTGGGTTAGGATCAAGCCTTCTTGGGCTTTATCCTTGACTAAGGCATTCATTTTTCTTGACATATGATTCTCCTTGAGTAGCTTCTACTATAATTATAATACTTAAAACAAGATAATGCTTAATTAAATGGTTATTCATCATGTTATTACTAAATTGTGTTAATCATAAATAATGATATAATAAATTTATATAAGGAGGATTATCTTATGCAATGGTTAATTGGTTTATTATTAGTTGCGATCATCGTAGGTGTCTATGTTTTCTCTACATACAATGGTTTTATCAGTTTAAAAAATAAATGTGAAGAAGCTTTCTCAACAATGGATGTATATCTTACAAAAAGATATGATCTTATTCCTAATCTTGTTGAAACAGTTAAAGGTTATGCGTCACACGAGAAAGAAACGCTTGATAGTGTAGTAGCTGCTCGTAATAAAGCAATGAGCGCTAATACAGTTGAAGCTAAGATTGAAGCTGAGCAAGGCTTAGCTGGAACATTAGGAAGATTGTTCGCATTAAGTGAAAACTATCCTGATCTTAAAGCTAATACGAACTTTTTAGATCTACAATCACAATTACAACTTATGGAATCTGAAATTGCTAACGCCCGTAAATACTATAATGGTGTAGTTAAGATGTTCAACACAAAGGTTGAACAATTCCCTAGCAACATCATTGCAGGGATGTTTAACTTTGTCCAAAGACCATTATTTGAAGTTGTCGATGCTAGTCGTCGTGAGAATGTAAAAGTTCAATTTTAATGGATAATAAAATGATGTTCACAAAAAGAAAAGGCATAAATATCAAGATCGTTAAGTATTTTCTTGTCATGTTTGTCTTTTTGCTTGTTTTATCACCAATCAAGATCAAAGCTGAGGAAGCCTTTGATATTACGAATTATAAGGTAGTCATGACGGTTGATGAAACAGGTCGCTTCTTTATAAGTGAGGAGATCACTACTTACTTTAATTATCAAAGACATGGTATTTATCGTAATATTCCCACCAGTTATATAATGAACTGGGATATAAATGGCAATCTACAAGAAGTAGCTTATAATTGGCCAGTTGAGAATATTCAGGTATATGGTGATAATTACCGTACAGAGATCTATACCGAAGGGGTAACGATTCAGATTGGTGATGGAGATCGTTATGTTGAAGGTGAAAAAATGTATCGTTTATCATACGAGATCCAAACCCATGATCTAGGTTTTGCGGATAAAACGCAAATGATCTATTATAACTTGATTGGATCTGAATGGGATACAACGATCGCTAATATCGACTTGACGGTAAACTTACCAAAAGATATCAATGGTGAAGAGATAGTTGTCACAAGTGGCTATTATGGAAGTGAGGAAAGTAGTAAAGTAGCGTGCGAATACCTCGTTGCTTCAAAACAGATCCATTGTACAAATAGTGAAACGCTTAACAACTATGAAAGTGTTACCCTTTATGTCCCACTAGCTAATGATTATTTTACTTTCCCAAGCTATGATCAATATGTTTATGGCAGTATGGTCTTTTCGGTATTGTTGGTGTTGGTTTTTGCATTCCTCTACTTTAAATGGGGTAAAGATGAACCAGTCATCACTACAGTTGAATTTGCTCCACCGAGTGGATTAAATAGTGCTTCGGTTGGTTATATCATCGATAATACGATTAATAATCGTGATATCACTTCACTTATCATCGAATGGGGTAAAGATGGATATTTAACGATTGAAGACCGAGATGATGATCTGTTATTGTCAAAGGTTAAAGATATTGATAGTAAAAAACCAGCTTTTGAAAAGAATTTATTCAATGATCTATTTAAGGAACAAGATGTTGTATCAACTGATGATCTTGAGAATAGTTTTTATATCAGTATCAATCAATGTAAACAGGGAATAGTTAAGTATTTTCATACAAAAGAAAAACGGATATATACAGCAAGTTCGATATTCTTACAAGTTATCAATTGTTTAGTGGTTGGATTGCCTTTAGGATTGATGATCGGAGTAGCACGATTTAGTGTCACTTATCGTATTGATTCGATCTTTGCAGGATTAATACCGGCATTTATCGTTGGAATCGTTGTTAGTTCAAGTTTCATCTTTCTTCGTAATCAATGGCAAAGTCTGAATGCATTTGCGAGAATATTCTTTGCTTTGATCATTGGTGGATTCTTAGCACTAGTATTATTTGTCTATGTTATCATCAATATTGAATCAATCTCAATCTTATATATCATGGTTGGCGTCGGTGGTTCGCTTGCGCTATTATTCTTAGCTGTACCTATGTCAAAACGAACAGAATATGGAAATCGGATGTATGGTAGGGTATTAGGCCTGCGTCAATTTATCGCAACGGCTGAAGAAGATCGATTAAAAATGTTAGCTGAAGAAAATCCGTACATCTTTTATGACATCTTGCCATACGCTTATGCATTTAATCTAACTAAGGTATGGCAGAAACATTTTGAACACTTAGATATACCACCAGCTGACTTTTATCATGGTAATGGTATGTTAACAAATTACATGTTGATCAACCATCTCAATCGTTCATTGAACTCACTACAATCATCAATGGTATCTGTACCAAGAAGTAGTACAGGATCAGGCGGAGGCAGTTTCGGTGGCGGAGGTGGTGGCTTCTCAGGCGGCGGCTTTGGCGGCGGCGGTGGTGGAAGCTGGTAATATAAATTAAAAGAGTAGGTAACTTCCTACTCTTTTTTGATGTTGAATGTATAACGACCGCTATTATTGTAAAATACATCTCTGATAGTCGGGCTTGAACCGATAAAGATAAAGATCAACAATGTAGCTAGCTCAAGTAGATAATATGCGATATTAACATAACCTTCAAACATTAATCTGATGAAGTTAACAAAGAAGATAAAGGCCGTAGTTGAGTAATAATCAGCCAAAGTTATTGACCAACTCAATCGATGAATATGATAACTGACTAACACCATTAAGATCAAACAGGTAATCAAACCTTTTTTACTGTTGTATGTGGCTAAGAGCTTATAACTCTTTAAGGTACAGAAAGACATTAATAAACCTGCAAAAGACATCATGAAGCCACCTTGATCAAATATGATGATAAAGAATGAGCCAACAGCTGCTCCGCATATTGCCCCAATAATGCCAAGATTGAAATTCCCATCTTTTTTATCAAAGGATATTCCGTTATTATCAACTAAAAGGCCAGCTACATCATAACAGTTGTCACACAAGATAAACTTTCCTTCGTTAATCAACCTAAAACTAGTTTTTTCTGCTCCACAATTTTGACAACAATCTTGATAACCGTTCTCTTGTAATAATATCGTAAAATTATTCAAAAAATGATCTAATTGCTTAAGAGTCTTGTCCATCGTAATGATGCACATTAATCGCTTATTTAGTATTAATCTTAAACTATGATTCTTATAGATACATTTTTTTATCAATCTTTCTTTTTTGATGAAGTCATTGATATCATCAAGATTGATCGTATTATCATTTTTTTTGATCGACATGATGATAGCTGGCTTTAATAAACCAGTGGGATTATCAATATAAAGATTGAAATCGTTACGAAATCCACATAAAAAGTTAAATTCATTATCATAAAATAGGTTCAGAGCATTGGCTAACTTTTCAAGTTTTCGAGCCTTAAATGTAAAACTGTTTCTTAGTTGATCATTCATAGTTTTTCCTGCACTTTTAGTAAGATTATAACATTAATATTATAAACTATCTAAAAAACTTCACCGTAAGTGATGAAGTTTAATAATAATTTTTAATATTTTTAGCAATTTCTCTTTGAGCATCTTTTTCTTTTAAATTTTGACGTTTATCATATAGGGCTTTTCCTTTTGCTAAAGCAATATTTAATTTAGCACGACCATTTTCTAGATATAATTCTAATGGTACGATCGTAAATCCCTTAAGTTTTACTTTTTGAGCTAGATT
>JAQUCI010000092.1 GCA_028686295.1 Erysipelotrichaceae bacterium
TGTTGTTATCGCCTTTGGTAGTGAGATGCTGCGTTTTTATAACATATCACTAATTAATCAAGGTGCTTATAATGTACTGTTAGTGATGTTACAAGCATTTGGTAGAAATAGAGATTCAATGTTAGTTTCACTAGCACGTGGTGTATTCTTCTATATCCCGATTGTTTATTTTCTTCCAAGATGGTTTGGGATGATCGGCATCTATTTAGCACAACCGCTAACAGATTGGTTAACAGTATTTACCATCTTAGTTATTAGTCGACACATTATAGTAGAGTTGTTTAAAAGAAAATGAGCTATTGCTCATTTTTTATTTGACAATAATCTATTTTTGATTTATCATTAGTGTACATAAAATATAGAAATTAGGTACTATAATGACAATTTTTGAACCAAATAAAGTATATTCAGCTAATCAATTGAACAAGCTTGGCTTTACTAGTAATCATTTAACGATGTTGATATCACAAAACGAGCTTATTCGCCTACAACGCGGATATTATGTTGTAAACATCGATATTGATCAATTTTTAGCGATAATACAACTATATCCAGAAGCTATCGTTTGTTTGCATTCTGCCTTATATCACTATGATTATCTTGATGCTTTACCGAACATACACACTATTGCGGTTAGTAAAGCAAATAATCGTTATAAGTATAAACATAACCAGATAAGATTAAAGGCTTATTTTCGTGATGATAAATATATCAATCTTGGTGTTAAAACTTCAAATTATAAGGGTGTAGATTTTCAGATATATGATAAGGAAAGAACGATAATTGATTGTATCAGACGAAAGAAATTATTATCAGCTAATACATATAAACAAGCTATCCAGAAATATATCAATGATCCTGATAAGAATATAGATAGGTTAAGGAATTATGCAAAAATATTAAGAATTAAAGACAAAGTGGATATTCTTATTGAGCCGTGGATTTAATAGTGCATTATATTGTGAAAAAAGTTATTATAGAATTGGGTGAAAAAAATGAGAGATAAAAAGACTAGATCATTAATAGTTACACTAGTTGTTATAGTATTTGTTTTGATGATGTCATTAGTATATTTCTTGTTTTTCAATGACAAAGAAAACCCCGAGATACCTGATGATCCAATTGTCATTCCCAATGAAGATATAGTCGATTATGATCTTGTGAATTATGAAGTTTATGATTTGAATGAACTAAGTTTTAAATTTGTATTAGTTGATGTTCGAATCAAAGATAAAGAGGCAATTAATATATCATTAAGTGAGTTTACGACTTCTGATGGAACAAATCTAAATTTTGTGAGTGATGAAATTTCTGAATTAGCAGATTTTAGTGTTTTTCTAGGTAAGGTTGGTGTCGATTTCGACATTGAAAGTAATGATAAGAGTGCTTTATTCACTCTTTTTGTACCTATCAAAAATCGTAGCGAAAAAGAGATAGATTTATTTCTTAATGATAGCAAGATAACTATTGATCTAACTAAAAACATAACTGGTACAGCAATTAAGATTGGTATATCTCATAATGAAAATATAACCGATGATGAAACATTTAGAATCTTTGTGAGTGCTGCTATTGATATAACAGGAGAAGCATTATATCAGAATAATGAAATTTCCACATATCCATCAACAGCTCAATTGATGGCATTTAAATTAGTTTTAGAATCATTGAATGAAGAAATGATCATGATTGAAGAAGCAGAATATGTTACAGAAAAGAATAGTGATACTTTTATTGCCTTAGATGGAACTTATACTAAAACCGAAAAACGGATCAATATCATCAATATCGAGACTGATGATCGAGCTGAGGGTTATTTATTTTTTATGACATTAAATCCTGAAAGAGAAAAAATGACATACAGTGGTATTTTGCGTGTTAAGATAAATGGTAAATGGAGCAGTGTTGCTATTAAACTATAGGAGCGATGATGAGATATTTTAAATTTAACCTTAAACTAACAAGAGTATTTGGGCTAATCTCAATAATGCTCATGTCGATATTGGTATTCGCTCTTCCGGTAAAAGCTGAAGGAGATTTTGTTGTTTGCGATATTGCAAGTGACGGTACGATAACTGATATTAATACATTTAGTAATTTTGCAGAAGCCAAATCAACAATGTTAACTTATCCAAACGGTATCATTACACACAATGCTTCATTAAGTCCGACAAAGATCATAGCTATGACTAAAGGGGTCGCAGTCTCTTATACTTTTAGATATGGTGTTTTAAGTGACAGTGGATATTCTACTGATCGTACGATGATCATTACTCAGTATGAGACTACAATAGAGAACCAGAAGAACACTTATATAGGTAGTCATTATGATATGCAATATATTCAAACAACGTCTTATGATCCAAATAGTGGTAATGGGAAAGTTAATGTTGTCGTCTCTGGTTTTCAGGGTTTTGTAGATCTTCATCAGGTTGATCTTGTGCCTATGGTCTATTTAGAAAATAATTTACCAATTACACTTGGTGGAAACACTTTTGATCCAACTTATGAAGCTCCTTTTGTTTTAACTTCACCAAAGCAATTACAGTTTTCAGTTGTTAATGATGAGTTAATCTTTGAAAGATGGAGTTTTTATAGTGGTGATAAACGTAATAATGTTGCAATAGGGCCTAAGGCTAGTTGGATGCAAAATGGAGACGTTTATTATAGTTATGATTTTAATAATTATTATCGAGATCGCATGTTAACTGACTTAGCTGGATCGTATTACAATTATTATCAATACTTACCATTAAGAAGTAAGTCGAATATAACTGCAGAACAGTTAAACAATTATCTATTAACTAAGAAAGACAGTGGGTTAATGATCAACAATGGACAATTGTTTTTAAATGCTCAGGATACGTATGGAGTAAATGCATTATTGCTATATGCGATTGCTTGTCAAGAATCAAACTATGGCACTAGTGATATTGCTTTAAGAACAAATAACTTGTTTGGAATTAACGCTATCGATAGTGATCCTTCACAAGCAACGACATTTTTAAATGTAGAATCGTGTATCAACGATATGTCAGGTTGGTTTTTAAGGCGTTATATGGATATAAATGATTGGCGTTTCTTTGGCAGTCATTTGGGTAGTAAAGAAAGTGGTTTTAATGTTAAATACGCTAGTGATCCTTATTGGGGGATACAAATAGCAGCTATAGCATATAGTATAGATAAAGCAAATACTTTGGTTGATCATGAATATTATAGTTATGGTGTTATTAATGATTATAATGTTGATATTAAAAAACTTCCCGATTTAACGGCAGATAAATGGTATAGTTCGGCATATGGAGCAACTTACCAAGAAGATTTTATGGTCATCTTAAATCATCTTGATAATAATTTTTACCAAATACCTGCGACTAATCCTATCGAGAATGCGACATTAACTACATTAGAAACGGCTCGTAGGAACTATGATTTTCTCGAGAGTATTGGTTATGTTGATGCAAGTAAAATAACACTTATAAATGAAAGCAGATATATTGAAACTACCAGTAACAATCCCGTCACGAAAGTTGTATATCCAGAATACATTATTGATGGTAATATAATGGCTTTAAGTAGCTTTACTTTTGATACTGATGGATTAGACCTGTCCGGTCATGTCTTTAATAAAGGCGTGGCAGTAAGAGATCTTAGTAATGTTGACCATACGTTGGTATTTAAGGACACAACAACTAAAGAAGAAACAGTTTTCACGCTAGATGATGGCGTGACTGATCCAAACATAGATATCACTTATCCGATCAAAGACCTAAGTTTTACAGCTGCGACCTTTACTGGATTAAATATTGATCTATCAACTCTAGCAAATGGTGAATATGAAGTATTGATAAGGACAGCTTATGATCGTTATCTTAATCCATTTGATATAAATATTGATCTTGAGACTATACCTGATGTATCTACTATTACTCAATCATTGGTATTTAATGAAACTGATAATAAATTATATATAACAGTGAATAAGGTTATTGAAGGCGAATTAGCCACTTCTATTTCAACTTTTGAATGGGGAACAGAAGATCATAACAATGAGTTATTTATAGAGGGCGTTGCAGCTATAAGAGGTATTAATCATTACAATAAAGATTTAATTCAACACAAACTAATTATTTATAACGTAGAGAACAATACAGAATATATGTTTGATTTAACAACTTATAGTGGAGATGAATTGGGAACTTATAATGTCGACTTGTATGATGGGTATAATTATTATTACGTTTGGTTTAGTGATTATATAGATATATCTACATTACCTGAAGGAAGTTATCGAGCCAAGTTGATAGTAGAAGTAACATCTGACGATGGGTATTCTAAGTATGTTGGCGATGTTACTCTCAGAAACAATTTACTTGGCAACATTCCTTCTATAAAATCATTTGGTGAAAATTCGATTGTTATATATAAGAACGGTAAAGAAAAATCAAGGTATGAATTATATGTCATAAAAGGACTTCAGGATCTGCATACTTCAATTTCAAAACCTACATCAAGAATAACATATACATCATTATCGGAGCTTTCACTTAACCAAGATTTGATTTTAAATATTAGAGGTGCTATGTATCTGTATAGAGTTGATCACAGTATTGATAATAGTCCAACATTTAAGTTATATTTCGTTAAAGATGGGCAAGTTGTAAAAGATGTAGTACTTAATACTACAACTGGTGATTATGATATTACCCCGATGGTAAATTCTGGTAACGATTATTCATATGCATGGTATGAATTGAACAATATCGACGTTTCTAGTCTTGAAGTTGGAACTTATAAAATTTATATTTCTGAAAGTTTAAACGATTTCTTTGAGATAATTAGATTGTACGATATCTACAATAGGTTTAATTTTGAAATTATTAAGGAAAATTTAAAATATGAGTTTGTGATTAATACAAATGAGTATTATTACATTTCACTTATAATAAGTGATTATGAACCAGAACAGGTAAGTGGTTAGGAGACAGATTTATGCATGATAAGAAAACATTAATTTTATACTTTATGGTTGGAACAATATCATTAGTGATCATTGCGCTAGGCGTTTTAAGCTATTTAAATTTTAATACTGAGATAGAAGTCGTCGATTTCTCTAATTATACGGTAACGGAGATTGAAAAATGGTCAAAAGATAATGACGTAAAGTATGAATTAGAGTATCAATTCGATGATGTGATCGAAAAGGGGAAAGTAGTATCACAATCAGTAAAAGCTAATCAGATGATAAAAAGCAAAGATA
>JAQUCI010000011.1 GCA_028686295.1 Erysipelotrichaceae bacterium
TTGTTCGGTATTAAACTTGCAATCTGGTTATATTTGTGTTATTTTAATATGGCTAAAAAGCATTGCAGTTCCGCTGATCTTGTTGATGAATGAACTGACAATTATAGAAAGAGGAGCATGTTAATGAACTTAAGTTTAGTAGATGCGATAACGAGATCGCAGATCAGAGATGACATTCCTGACTTTCGCCCTGGTTGTACAGTTCGTGTTGATGTTAAGATCAAAGAAGGCGAAAAATCACGTATCCAGGCTTTTGAAGGGGTAGTTATCAGTCGTAGTGGAAAGGGTGTAGCTGAGACGTTTACTGTTCGTAAAATGTCTTCACAAATTGGAGTTGAAAGAACATTCCCAATCAATTCACCACTAATCGATAAGATCACGGTATTAAAGCGTGGTAAAGTTAGAAGAGCGAAATTGTATTACTTACGTGGATTATCGGGTAAGGCAGCACGTATCGCTGAGATTAGAAAGTAAACCGGTTTACCGGTTTTTCTTTTGGTGGTATAGTGAAAATGTTATAATAAATGAAAGAGGTGTAGGATGAAAAAGAAAACTAACAAAAAAAGATCAGAGTTATTAGAATTAGTACAAACAGCTTTGTTTTCGTTTGTGTTTGTTTTTTTGTTAACGACATTCATCATTAAGCCTGTTCGAGTTTATGGAAGTAGTATGTATCCAACATTACATGATGGAGATACCGGTTTTTCTTATATCATCAGCATGACGATCGGTGGGATCGAGCGTTTTGATATAGTAGTTGCTAAAATGCCAGATTCTAGTGAATATCTAGTTAAAAGAGTTATAGGTTTACCAAATGAAAAGATATGTTATCAAGAGGATCATTTATATATTGATGATCAATTGATCAATGAAGATTTCTTTGATATTGAATATATTAACGACTATGACAAACGAAAATTATTCACTTCTAATATTGGGTGTATCGTTTTAAAAGAAGATGAGTATTTTTTATTAGGCGATAATCGGCCTTATTCAACGGATTCTCGTTATTATGGAACGTTTAATAAAGATCAAATCGTTAGCAAGGGTGTGTTTGTTGTTTGGCCATTTGATGAGTTCGGTGTGAAATAATGAGTATTCAGTGGTTTCCAGGACATATGGCCAAAGCTTCTAAAGAAATGCAGGAAAAGATGAAGGCGGTTGATATGATCATAGAACTTAGGGATGCGCGTGTTCCTAATGCTAGTCACAATCCAATCCTAGATCAAATTGCAGGCAATAAACCAAGGTTGATAGTTCTTACAAAAAAAGATAAGGCTGACGCTTACCAGACTGATAAATGGTTAGAATATTTAAATACCGCTTACAAAGCTTTAGCGTTTGATCTAAACAAGGATCGCTTAAATGATAGGATAACTAATGCTTGTTTAGAATTGATGCAAATGAAGCACGAGAAACAACGTAATAGGGGTATTAATCCTCGAGCTATTAGAGCTATGGTTGTTGGCATACCCAATGTTGGTAAATCTACTTTTATCAATCGGTTAAGTAAAAGAAGAGTCGCTCAAACGGCAGATAAACCTGGAGTTACACGGGCTCTTAAGCTAGTTGTAGTAAATAAATATTTGGAGTTGATAGATACGCCTGGCGTTTTATGGCCTAAATTTGATGATCAAAAGATCGGTTTATATCTAGGGCTTACAGGTGCGATAAGTGACAATGTTTTACCTATTACGCAAATCGCGCTTTTTGGTTTAAATCATTTATTAGAAAACTATCCACTGCGAATTCAAGAACGTTATGGTATTAAAGTAACTGAGGATATTGAAGATGTTATTGCTCAGATCGCAAATAAAAGAGGTTATATATCAAATAAAGGCTTTGACCGTCAAAAGACGCTCAATCTTTTGATCAAAGAGATAAGAGATGATCAGTTTAGTGGAATAACATGGGAAAGATATGATGAAACCATTATGTGAATATGAATACCGCATTTGGTCATATGATAGGCCAGTGATCGGAATAGATGAAGCAGGAAGAGGACCATTAGCTGGTCCTTTAGTCGTTGCTGGTGTTGTGTTGCCATTATATTATTATCATCCAGATATTAATGATTCAAAAAAATTATCAGCTAAGAAAAGGCGTATGCTATATGATATCATTGCCAATGAAGCTATTGCTTTTAGCATTGATATTGTAGATGTGATAGAGATAGATCGTTTAAATATCTACCAAGCAACAAAAAGGTCAATGGAAAAGATCGCCCTATATTTACCAGCAAAAGATGTTTTAATTGATGCTATGCCGATCAATAGTGAAAAGAACACCTTATCGCTGATCAAAGGTGATGCGAAAAGCATTTCGATCGCTGCTGCTAGCATCTTAGCAAAAGTTACTCGTGATATGATCATGGACGAATATGATCTTATTTATCCAGAATACCAGTTTAAAAAGAACAAGGGTTATCCAACAAAGACTCATATAGATGCACTTAATGTTTTTGGTTATACACCCATTCATCGAAAGAGTTATCAACCAGTCGCATTAAGCAAGCGCATTAAATATTGATAGGAGAAATTAATCTTTTTGACTATCATTTATTGGTGATAAAATGGATAATGAAAAGCTTCTATCATATGCCTTGTATTATGGTGGAGATTATAAGAGAATTTATAGAGCTATTAAGATTAATGAAACAATTAAAACAATAGCTTATCATGGTAAGTATCTAACAATCAATGATCCTTTGTATCCGGATGAATTTAATATGTTACGTTTTCCTCCTTTAGTGTTGTTTTATAAAGGAAATATTAATCTACTTGCAAAAGAAAAAATAGCTGTTGTTGGATCACGAGATCATTCTGATTATGGAAGATCTATCACGTGTGACATCGTTGAACATTTAGCTAAACGTTATGTTATTGTTAGTGGTATGGCTAAGGGTATTGATCGTATTGCTCATTTGAGTGCAATCAAGATAGGCCATACGATAGGAGTATTAGGTTGTGGTATTGATCATATATATCCTCAAGAAAATTATGATCTATATGAATTGATGGGAAAAAGAGACTTATTGTTGAGTGAATATCCATATAATGTAAAGCCAATGCGTCATCACTTTCCATTTCGTAATCGTATGATCGCTGCCTTAGGAAAGAATTTGATCGTTACTCAAGCAAACAGTCGAAGTGGTACGATGTTAACGGTCAACGAAGCGTTAGAGTTGAATAAGGATGTATATGTTGTACCATATCCATTGACTCAAGTGGAAAGTGGTTGTAATCAATTGATCAAGCAAGGTGCTAACATCATAACTTGTATGGAAGATATTGAAAATATATGATCATATTTGACAAATCAGTTAAAATTCACTATAAAAGATAAGATAGAGGTAATTAAATGCGAAAATTAGTTATTGTAGAATCACCATCGAAATCGAAAACAATTGAAAAATATCTTGGTGATGGATATGAAGTAGTATCCAGTAAAGGACATATTCGCGATCTTGCTAAAAAAGGTAAGGGAGCTTTGGGTGTAGATGTTGAAAATGACTTTAAACCAACTTATGTGGTTAACAGTGATAAAAAAGATGTTGTCAAACAATTAAAGTCGAAGGCTAAAAAGGCAGATCAAGTTTATCTTGCGACTGATCCTGACCGTGAAGGAGAAGCGATTTCGTGGCATTTAGCTGAAGAGTTGAATCTTGATATCGCTGATAAAAATCGAGTTATCTTTAATGAAATAACTAAAGATGCTGTTATCAGTGCTTTTGATGAACCAAGATCAGTCGATATGGGGTTGGTTCGATCTCAGGAAACACGAAGAATATTAGATAGAATAATTGGATTTAAATTATCAAGTCTATTAAAATCTAAGATTAAAAGTAAATCAGCTGGTCGAGTACAGTCGGTTGCTTTGAAATTGATATGTGAGAAGGAAAAAGAAGTAAATGCCTTTGTGCCTGAAGAATATTGGAGTGTTCACGCTGATTTTATCAAAGATGAAATGAAAGTTACTGCTGATCTAAGCAAGATTAAGGGTAAAAAAGCTAATGTAAGGAATAAAGATGAAGCTGATAAGATAATCAAAGAATGTGATAGTGAGTTTGTTGTTAATGGTGTAAATAAAAAGAATACTCAAAGACAGCCTAAATTGCCATTTATCACATCAACACTTCAACAAGAGGCTTCTACAAAACTTAATTTTTCTGCTAAAAAGACCATGGTGAATGCACAAAGACTATATGAAGGTGTTGCGATTGATAATGAATTGCAAGGTTTGATCACATATATGAGAACTGACTCAACTAGATTGAGTGAAACATTTATCAAGAGTACTCAAGCTAAGATCATCAACGATCATGGCAAGGAATACCTTGGACATTATAAATTCAAGAATGATGAAAAAGCTCAAGATGCTCATGAAGCGATCAGACCAACAAATATAGATAATGATCCAGAAAAGATAAAAGAATATTTAACAAATGATCAATATAAGTTGTATCGTATGATCTATATGAGAGCGATGGCTTCATTAATGGCTGCAGCTAAGTTTGAGACATTGGCTGTGAACTTTAAACAAAAGGATTATGAGTTTAGTGCCAGGGGCATCATAATGACCTTTGATGGCTATCTTAGAGTTTATAAAGATTATGAGACAAGTAAGAATGAGATAATACCTGTATTTAATGAAAACGAAATGATATTACCAAATGATAAAGTTTATGGTAAACAACACTTTACTGAACCTCCACTTCGCTATTCTGAAGCGAGATTGATCAAAACCCTTGAAGAATTAGGCATTGGCAGACCCAGTACATATGCGTTTATCATTGATACGATCATTAATCGTAAATACGTTGATCATGTTAAAAGTAGTGAAGGTTCAAAAACAAAAGTATTTATCCCAACAGAACAAGGGGTTCTGACATATGAAAAACTTAATGAGTATTTTAATAGTATCATCAACGTTAAATATACAGCTGATATGGAGAGTGATCTTGATTTGATCGCCGAGGGTAAACAAAGCAATATTGAAGTTTTAAGAGATTTTTATGATTGCTTTATACCTTTAGTCAATAACGCTTATGAAAAGATGGAAAAGAAAGAACCGGAGAAGACTGGTGAGATCTGCCCGGACTGTGGTGGTGATCTTGTTATAAGATTAGGAAGATACGGAAAGTTTATTTCTTGTAGTAACTATCCTAGTTGTAAATATACAAGGCCATTGGTAGCGAAGGTTAAAGAAGAGCCGATCAAAATAGGAGAGTTTTGTCCTGAATGTGGTAGTGAATTGGTTAAACGTAAGAGTAGGTTTAATACTTACTTTGTCGGATGCAGCGCATTTCCCAAATGTCGTTATATCAAACCAGATGAGAATAAAAAGAAAAAGAGTAAAGACAAGGAAGATAATTCGTGAAAAAAGTAACAGTTGTTGGGGCTGGACTTGCTGGTTGTGAAGCAACTTGGCAATTGATCAGTAAGGGAATAATGGTCGATTTGATAGAGATGAGACCAAGTAAGAAGACACCTGCTCATACAAGTGGTGAGTTTGCTGAGCTTGTTTGCTCGAATTCACTAAGAAGCAATGCTTTAACCAACGGAGTTGGCCTTTTAAAAGCAGAGATGCGTCTATTTGATTCTTTGATCATGAAGGTTGCTGATGAATGTAGTCTTCCCTCGGGTAGTGCTCTAGCTGTTGATCGAGAGGTTTTTGCTAAGCGAATCACTAGCATCCTACATGAACACCCTTTGGTCAATATTATTAACAAGGAACAAGATGTTATTATTGATGAACCAATGATAATCGCTACTGGACCGTTGACTAGTGATAAAATGACTAAAGTGATAGGGAATTATGTTGATAATGACTTTTTATATTTCTATGATGCTGTTGCACCGATTATTATTAAAGATAGTATTGATTTTTCAATCGCTTATTATAAATCAAGGTATGATAAGGGTGGAGATGATTATATTAATCTACCACTTAACAAAGAACAATTCTTTGCCTTTTATCATGAGTTGATAAATGCGAAAACGATCAAACTTCACGATTTTGAAAAGGAAATATTCTTTGAAGGGTGTATGCCGATTGAGGAAATAGCAAGACGCGGCATCAAAACAATGTTATTTGGACCCTTAAAACCAGTCGGATTAAAACAAGAGGGTAAAGAGAGTCCTTATGCGGTCGTTCAATTACGACAAGATAATGCAGTTGCTTCTTTGTATAACATGGTTGGATTTCAAACCCATCTAACCTATGGCGAACAACAAAGAGTTTTTAAGATGATTCCAGGGTTGCAAAATGCAGAATTTGCGAGATTGGGAGTGATGCATCGGAATACTTACTTGAATTCACCATCATGTTTAAGGAATACCTATCAATCAAATAAGCGGGATAACCTATTTTTTGCTGGACAAATAACTGGTGTTGAGGGTTATGTTGAAAGTGCGGCTAGTGGATTGTTGGCTGGAATCAATATGGCATTATCAGTTCAAAATAAAGAGTTGTTTGTCCTGCCCAATACCACGATGTTGGGAGCTATGGCTAATTACATTACAAATGCCGATCCTTCTAATTTCCAACCGATGAATGCTAATTTTGGGATCATGCGCTTATTAGTTGATACTGATAAAAGATCAAGGAAGGAAGCTTATGCTAATCAATCATTGAGCATCCTCAAAGATTATGTGAAAATATGGAACGATACCAACAAGGGTTTTTGAATTATCTAAAAACAAAAAGAAGTGGATCAACTAATACTTACAAAGCTTATCTAAATGACCTTGATCGCTTTATTATGTTTTTAAAGAGTGAGGGGATTACTGATTTTGATGGGGTAGATCGAATTGTCGTTGGTAATTATCTTAGAAAATTACGTAATGATCCTAATCGAAAACTAAGTGATAAATCTGTTGCACGGCATGTATCAACTCTTAGGTCGTTTTATCGTTATCTAATAGAGTTCTATGATTTTAAGATCAACCCCTTTGAATATGTGCATTCGACTAAGAGTTATCGCAAATTGCCTGAATTTTTATTTTATGAAGAAATGGAAGAATTATTGAATTCGATTGATACTAATGAGAAGTTTGGGTTGCGAAACAAAGCCTTATTTGAACTTTTGTATGCTTGTGGGTTACGAGTTAGTGAAGTAGTGGATTTGAAAATAAATGATATCGATTTCTATGAAATGATCATTCGTGTTTTAGGTAAAGGTGATAAGCAAAGAATGATTCCTTTTTATCCGTTAGTAAAAGATGCCTTACAGTCTTATATCGACAATGAACGAAAGGTATTAATGGATGCTAAAATTCATGATTATCTATTTGTGAATAAGAATGGTGATAAACTTACACCTCGTGGTGTACAGCTAATAATTGATAAGCAAGTTTCTAAGACCAATCTAAAGATAAAGGTTCACCCTCACATGTTTAGACATACATTTGCGACTCATTTATTAGATAATGGTGCAGATTTAAGAATGGTTCAAGAGTTGTTGGGTCATGAGTTTTTAACTACGACGCAAATATATACTCATATCAGCGCTGATCGCTTAAAAAGCACATATAACTTAGCACATCCAAGATCAAAGAAGGAAAATGATGATGAGTAAGCAACGATGTTGGTGGGTGAAAGATGCTGATGAACTCTATCAAAGATATCATGATCAGGAATGGGGGGTAGCAACCCATGATGATCAATACCTATTTGAAATATTAATATTAGAGTCTTTTCATGTGGGGTTATCGTGGTATATCGTTCTTAAGAAAAGAGATAACTTTAAAAGAGCTTTTGATAATTTTGATATCGATAAGATTATCGCTTATGATAATGATAAGATTGAATCACTTATGAAGGATAAGGGAATTATTCGTCATCGCAAGAAAATATTAGCTACGATAAGCAATGCAATTGCATTTAAAAAAATTCAAGAGACATTTGGTAGTTTTGATGATTATCTTTACAGGTTTACAGATGGAAGAACTATCATTAAACGTGATAGTCATGATACAAAAGATGATCTATCTGATAGGATAACGATTGATCTTAAAAAAAGGGGCTTTTCATTTTTAGGTTCCACTACTATATATGCTTATCTTCAAGCAGTAGGAGTGATTGATGGTCATGATAGTTGTTGTTTTAGAGTAAATGATGATCGTTGACAGTATCAAAGATTGATGTTATCATATGTAGGCAACAGTAAATAGTAGAAAGCAGAAGCACTCTTCTCACCTGATGACCTGAGGTCATGGGTATAGGCTATAACATAGATTTGTTATCGTGCGAGTGGTCTGTACTCGCTTTTTATTTGTTAGACGGAGGTGGAGAATATTAGTAATAAGAGAAACGTAACTGATGATTTGGTCAATGAGAACATCCGGTTTAAAGAGGTTTTAGTCATTGGTCCTGAAGGAGAACAATTAGGCATCTTGATGCGTCGTGAAGCTCTTGCTAAGGCTTATGAGTATGAATTAGATTTGTTTTGTGTTGCCCCTAATGCAACACCACCGGTTTGTAAGATTCTTGATTATGGTCGTTATCGTTTTGAACAACAAAAGAAATCCAAGGAAGCCAAACGTAATCAACATGTTACAGAGGTTAAACCGTTGCGATTATCACCGGTCATTGATGTCCATGATTTTGAAACGAAACTCAAACAAGCTAAAGGTTGGCTTGAATCGGGAATGAAAGTTAAAGCCGATATGCGTTTTCGTGGAAGACTGATCACTCGTTTAGAAGTTGGTCGAAAAGTCATGAATAACTTTATTGAGCGTTTAAATGATATCTCAAGTGTTGAGAAACCACCAAAACTTGAAGGTAATACAATGTCGGTTGTTATATCACCAAAAAAGAAACAATAATAGGAGGAAAAGCATATGCCAAAGATGAAGACCAAAAGAGCTATGGCAAAAAGATGTAAAGTGACCGGTAGTGGTAAGCTAGTGAGACATCACGCTTATACATCACACCGTGCTCCCTATAAGACACACAAGCAAAAAAGAAATTTGCGAAAGCCAGCTTTGATCAGCAAGAGTGATTTCAAGCGGATCAAACTGTTGATCCAACGATAGGGAGGGAAGTTAAATGCCAAGAGTAACAAATAGCGTAGCCTCACGCGCTAGAAGAAAAAAAGTATTAAAACTAGCAAAAGGTTATTTCGGAAGTAAACATACGATATACAGAACAGCTAATGAACAAGTAATGCGTTCTTTGCGCTACTCTTATATCGATCGTAAGCGTTTAAAAAGAGACATGCGTAAATTGTGGATCGCTCGTATTAACGCAGCAGCTCGTATGAATGAATTAAGTTATTCACAATTAATGTATGGATTAAAATTAGCAGGTATCCAGATGAACCGTAAGATGTTGTCTGAGATTGCTATCCATGATCCAAAAGCATTTACTAGCATATGTAAAAATGCTAAGAAGGCACTACAAAAGTAGTGCTTTTTTTAATCGTTATCAATGTGTTAGAATGATTACATGCAAATACTATTAACAACGTTAAATGCTAAATATATTCATAAAAACCTAGCTTTAAGATGGTTATATGTCACAAGACCGCTTGAATATCAAGTAGATATCAAAGAGTTTACGATTAATGATGATATCGATCATGTTCTAGATCAGCTTGATCTTTCATTGTATGATGTGATTGGTTTAAGCGTATATATCTTTAATAGTGAAAAGACTAAACAACTGATAACAAAGATTAAACAGATAAATAAGACAATTCGTGTCATATTAGGAGGTCCAGAAGTATATTTTGATAATGATGAATGGTTTGATCTAGATGTTGAAGCAATCGTGGTAGGAGAGGGAGAGAAGGCTTTTTGGGATTACCTTAAAGATAATGACGTCACTTATGTAAAAACCGAAAAATCACAAACAAAATCACTTGCTAAAACTGATCTGAAATGGCTTGAACAATTTGAATCCCCATATTTTTTATCATTTGATCAATCAACTATCAACAATCGTTATCTTTATATTGAAAGTAGTAGAGGGTGTCCATTTAATTGTACATATTGTCTAAGTAGTACAGATACTGGTGTTCGTTTTTTCTCATTGGATTATCTTTTGAGTGTATTTGATAAATTATGTTTGTATAAGATTAGACAAGTTAAGTTTCTTGATCGAACCTTTAATGCCAATAATGAGCGAGCTTTCACTTTGTTAGAATATTTAAATAAACTTGATACAAAAAGTAACTTCCATATGGAATTAGTCGGTGAAACTTTAAATGATAAAATACTTGACTTTATATGTGAGCGTTTAAAAAAAGAGCGATTTCGTTTTGAGATCGGGGTACAATCATTTAATATAAAAACATTAAGAGCGATTAATAGATATACTAATATATCTAAATTATTGATAGTCTTAACACGTTTGGTTGAATCAAAGATTATCGTACATACTGACCTTATTGCGGGTTTACCGTATGAAGATTTAGAATCATTCATTAATTCTTATGACCAGTTGTTTATGCTAAAGCCAAAAGAGATCCAAGTTGGGATATTAAAGATGCTAAAAGGTACTTTATTGACTAAAGATGCTCAAAGATATGATATCATCTATGATCACAGACCAGTTTATCAAATAGTAAAGAACTCGTGGTTAAGTGAAGAAGATATTGTTTTGATCAGTAAAGTTGATGTCGCTAATGAGAAATGCTACAACAGCCAAAGATTAAGACATACGATCAATGAATTGATCGATTATCATGATATTAAACCATTTTATTTAATGAAGATACTATATGATGGACTTAGCAGTCTGGGACATTCTTATCAAAGGAAGGAATTCTATTTGAGCATTTATAATGAATTGATCAAACATTTTCCTCATGAACTGATCAAAGGACTAATCCTAGTCGATTATTATCGCATGACTAAACAAAGGCCACAGTGGCTATTTTATGAGGATCAAAAAAATGATGATGCCTATCTTTTCCTTAAGAAAAAGAAATTTGTTAATGATCATATCTTGGATAATTATTGTGTTATTACTTCTGCGATTTTTGATGGAGAAAAACGATACCAATTAATTGTTTATAACAGGCAACAATTACCAGCTAAAACATATATGATCGATATTGATAAAGATATGATAGAGGAGGTCATATGATAGAAATATTAATAGCTACGGCTAATAAACATAAAGTAGATGAATACAAACAAATGTTAAGTCCTAATGGATATCAGGTTAAAAGCCTTTTAGATCTTAATTTTGAGAATATTGAAGAAACTGGAACTACTTTTGCGCAAAATGCATTGATCAAAGCTACTGCACTACATAAACTAACAAATCTATTAGTACTAGCTGATGATTCTGGTTTACAGATTAAAGCCTTAAATAATGAACCCGGTATTTATTCTGCACGCTATCTTGGAGTTGATACACCGTATCATCAAAAGAATGAGATAATTATCGACCGACTAGCAAAAGTAATTGATCGTAGCGCTAAATTTGTTTGTGCGATCGCCATTGTTGATAAAGATGATCAACAGGTATTCATTGGCGAATTTGATGGTGAGATTGCTTATCAGCAATTAGGAGAGCACGGCTTTGGTTATGATCCAATATTTTATCTAAAAGAATATGGATTAACTGCGGCGCAACTTGATCCAAAACTTAAGAATAAAATAAGTCATCGAGCCAAAGCCTTACAACAAGCTCTAGCATATTTAAAGAAAAAAGGTGATTAGCATGAAGTCGATATTGATCAAAGTCATTGGTATTGCTTTTATCTTAGTATTAGTAATAACAAGTGTTGATCTTGTTAGTTTTGATCGTAGTTTTTATGAGGCTGAATATCGTAAATTAAGAATCGCTGATGATATTGATATTGTTTTTACTGATCTTTTGGCAGCTACTGATGTGTTATTTGACTATACACAAGGTGAAAGAGAAGATCTTGACGTCAAATTGATGATTGCTGGTAAAAAACAAGAAGTGTTTAATATAAAAGAGAAGACACATATGAAAGATGTCGCTGTATTATATCATAATGCGATCTTAGTTAGAAATATTTGTCTTGTGGTCGTAATCTTTGGTGTTATCGGTACTTTGATCTTTAGAATTGATTACAAAGAGATCTTGAGTTCATATAACAAAATATCTTTATTGTTTGTCTTTTTTATTGGGTTTTTGATTATGATTGCGGTTGTTGATTTTAATTGGTTTTGGACTAATTTCCATCGTGTGTTTTTTACTAATGAGCTTTGGTTGTTAGACCCTAAGACGGATATTTTGATCAAAATGGTTCCTGAAAGATTCTTTTTTGATCTTGTGATCAGGATCATCACCTGTTTTATGTTTATGTTTGTATCTAGCAATGGTGTAGCTTATTATTTTTATAGAAAGAGGCTAAAGCGTAAAATATGATCCATATTGTTTTATTTGAACCAGAAATACCTCAGAATACTGGAAATATCATGCGAACATGTGCAGCTAGTGGAAGCTGTCTGCATTTAATAAAACCTTACGGTTTTTATCTAGATGAAAAACATCTTAAGCGTAGTGGTATGGATTATCGAGATGATATCACTTTGTTTGAGCATGATGATTGGCAATCTTTTTGTGATCAATTCCCATCTGATCATTATTATTTTATTACGCGTTATGGACAAACTACTTATAGCGATGTTTCTTATGATCTTATCGATCAGGATATTTTTTTAGTTTTTGGAAAAGAGAGTACAGGGATTGATAAGAGAATTTTGAGGGATAATCTTGATCATTGTCTTAGAGTCCCAATGATCGCCAAAGCCCGTAGCTTAAATCTAGCTAATACAGTTGCTCTGGTCTTATATGAGGTCTTAAGACAGAGAAGCTTTGCTGGATTGAGCAAATATGAAGTTATCAAAGGAAAGGATTTCCTTAAGATATGAAATGGTTTGATCGATTGTTTGATACTTATCAAAAGAGAATCGTAATGGTCTTTATGATGCTCTTGATCATCATGATCATCTTTAGTATGAATAATTATCGTCTTGGTGTTTTGTTAAGTAAGATAAAAACGATCGAAGATCTTTTTTTACTCGTAGATAATGAAGTTGTACAAAAAACCTTTATCGGTAGTTTCTTACAAGACTATCTTGATAAAGCAGTCAGTCCAATATGGTTGATCATAAAAAATATCACTTTTTCTCGTTTTGTTTTTGTTCTCATATCCTCATTAGTATTGATAAGTAATTTTGATGATCACAAATTGAATCTAAATAAAAAGGTTTATATTTTGTTATTGTTAATCTATTTTGTTCAACATTTATTAGTTGTCATATATGGAATTAAAGTGTTAAGTGCTCAAAATACGATAATGGGAATTACTAATTTAAACCTTATCGGTAGTATCTATCAGTATAGTAGCCTTTTGATCATGATTGGATGTATTTCTATGATCGTCATGTTTTTATATCAAATGGTCGATAGCAATACTAATTAATATAAATGTTCATTTTTTGATCTATGATTAATGAAAATACTGACAAGTCACATCATAAAACATTATCTATAATTAATAAGTAAAACTTATAGAGGTGTTTAATGAAAAGTAGGGAATCTGTTAGTAAGTATCGATCATTTATTATGATATTTATCATCGCTTTTTTTGTTTATTGTTCTAATACTATGATCAATACCACGATATCTAAGTATGCTGATCATTTGGGGGCAACAAGTGCAGTGGTAGGTATGGTATCTGGTAGTTTTGCGATGATGGCGTTAGTTATGCGTCCTTTTTCTGGACAAGCAGTTGATAATCTTAACAAAAAACATTTGTTATCAATATCAATGAGCATGATCTTATTTTCTACTGTTGGCTTAATGTTCTCAGATCAGGTTTATCAATTGATCATATTCAGAGGTCTTAATGGTTTTGGATGGGGAATTGGCTCAACTTTGTGTATGACGATAGCGACAAATGTCTTCCCAAAGGATAAGATGACTACTGGCATTGGTATATATACTATGGGGCAAACGATTGCTCAAGCGACTGCACCATCTATAGCATTAGCGATTGTCGCAGCTAATAGTTTTAATTATCTTTATCAGTTCAATGTGGTGTTAATGGTCGTAGCGTTGATCCTATCATTTTATATTAAACTTGATGATAATGATAAAAAGGAAAAATTCGTATTTTCATTCGATATTAGAAAAATGATAGCAATTCCAGCTATCATGCCAGCTGTTTTAACGTTGTGTAATAACTTAGCTCGTTCATCAATAACAGCGTTTTTAGTTTTGTATGCGGACTCATTAAATATAGTAAATATTGGTTATTATTTTACAATCCAAGCTTTGACTTTGTTAATAAGTAGACCGATAGTATCATTTCTTGCGGATCGATTTGGAATTAACAAGATATTGATACCATGTGAGATAATACAAATGCTAGCGCTCTTTATTCTTTTTATGGCAAAATCTTCATTATACTTTGTGATAGCGGCTTTTTTAATGGGATTAGCGACGGCAGGTATTCAGCCAACTTTAATGGGCCTTTGTGTTAACAGCGTACCTTTATCACAACGGGGAATTGCTAGTAATACAAGTTATGTTGGTACTGATATTGGTGCTTTTATTGGCTCAAATATTTCGGGGATAATCGCTGGTTATTTTGGTTATCGTCGGATGTACTTGATTGCGATAATACCAGTCTTATTGAGTTTAGTGGCTTATCTTTTTTATATAAGATCACATCCAAAATTGACTTCGATAAAAAACAGTTGAGTTAATCAACTGTTTCTTCATCATCAGTGGTATCTATGTCGAGTAATTTTTCCGTGTCAAGGGCATTTATCTTGTCAACGTTTTTTAATTTTCTCTGAATAGCTCTGGTTCTTACACCGACTAACTTATCAAGTTCTTTATTAGCTTGATCAAGTTTTAATTGAGTGCTGGCTAATATGGTAGAGAATTTATCAAATTCGGCTTTTACAGCACCTAATATTTGCCATACTTCACTACTTCTTTTTTCAATAGCTAAAGTTCTAAATCCCATTTGTAGACTGTTTAGTAATGCCGCCATGGTACTTGGCCCAGCAATGTTAATATGATACTCTCTTTGTAGTATTTCAACTAACCCACGATTAACGATTTCAGCGTATAATCCTTCAAATGGTAGAAAGATGATGGCAAAGTCAGTGGTGTATGGTGGTTCAATATATTTGTCATGAATATCTTTCGCTTCTTTTTTAATTCTTGTGGCTAAGATATTATAGGCTGCCTGGATAGCTTCAGGGTTTCCGTTTTCATAGGCATTTTGTAGATTCATATATGTATCAGCTGGAAACTTAGAATCAATTGGTAGATAAACTGGGTAATCATCATTGCCAGGCAATTTGATCGCATATTCTACAACATTCTTACTACCAGGTATAGTAGCAATGTTTGTAGCGTATTGATCACTTGTTAGGATCTCTTCAAGAATGGCTCCAAGTTGAATCTCACCTACGATACCTCGTGCCTTAACATTCGATAATACTTTCTTTAGATCACCAACCCCAGCTGCCAGGGTTTGCATTTCACCTAACCCTTTATAGACCGCTTCTAATCTTTCGTTTACTAATCTAAAGGACTGATTCATTTTATCTTCCAGGGTTTTTTGTAATTTTTGATCAACTACTTCTCGCATCGCATCTAGTTTTTTGTTGTTATCTTCTTGAATATAAGATAAACGTTTTTCCATTGTCGTTCTTATATTATCAAGTTTTTGTTCGTTATTACCTTCTAGCGACTTAAAACGTTGTTCAAGTTGGTTTAGTTGAGCAAATAACTGGGTATTTTGATAATTCTGACGTTCAGCCAATTGTTTATTTATCTCATCTAATTTCTTGCTTTGATTCTCACTATTATCTTTCTGATTGCTCAATAACATGTCACTTAAAAAACGAAATGATGATTGAGTTGAATTACTTAATTCTTCACGCATTAAGCGTTGTTGTTCTAACTCACTGTTTTGGAGTTGAGTTAACTTTGTTTCGATATCTTGATCGTTTAGTTCACTTATTTTCTTATTGGTAATAAACAGAAAAGCAAGAGTAAAGATTAACATGACAATGATCAAGATCATTAAATATATCTGATAGTTATCCATTTTTCACCTCTTTTTATATTATAAGCGAAATGATAAATTAAGACTACATGAATAGTTTTTTTTAGAATTGACTAAAAGCACTTACTATTTTATAGTATAATACTAATATGAAGATACTAGTAGGATTATCAGGTGGCGTTGATAGCGCTGTTGCTGCATATTTATTGAAACAACAAGGACATGAAGTAGCCTGTGCTTTTATGCGTAATTGGGATGCATCATTGAATAATGATATTCTTGGGAATCCAACGATCGATGATGATATTTGTCCACAGGAAGCTGATTATAATGATGCTTTAGAGGTTGCGCAACTGTTGGACTTACCACTTTATCGCATAGATTTTATAAAAGAGTATTGGGATCATGTTTTTGCTACTTTTTTAGAAGAATATCAAAGGGGAAGGACTCCAAATCCAGATATATTATGTAATAAATATATCAAATTTGATAATTTTATTAAATTTGCCGACAAGTTAGGTTATCAGTATGTAGCTACTGGACACTATGCCAAGATTACTGTTGAAGATGGGGTTTATCATCTTAATAAAGCTCACGATCTAAGTAAGGACCAAAGTTACTTTTTATGTCAGATCGATAAAAAAATCTTAAATAGGATCGTGTTTCCGTTAGCTGACATAGATAAGAAACAGGTGAGAAAGATTGCTGAAGAACTAAATTTGAATATTGCTGATAAGAAAGATTCAACAGGTGTCTGTTTTATTGGTGAACGTAATTTTAAAGAGTTCCTAAAGAATTACCTTCCTGCTAAAAAGGGAAAGATCATCAATATTGATAATAATGAAGTGTTAAAGGAACATGATGGAGTTTTGTATTATACTATAGGACAAAGAAAGGGATTAAATATCGGTGGTCCTGGAGGACCTTGGTTTGTGATAGGAAAAGATGTAAAAAATAACATCTTATATGTAGCAGAAAAAGAAAATAATCCTTGGCTTTTATCAACATCTTGCAGGGTCGTTGATATGAACTGGCTGAGTGATGAAAGACCTACAAGAGCTTATGCAAAGTTTCGTTATCGTCAAAAAGATAACGAAGTAAAGATCAAGTATGTTAATGATAATGAGTTATATCTAGAGTATCCATATAAAGTTGCGGGTGTTACTCCTGGACAAGAGGCGGTCATTTATCTAGCTGATCGGTGTTTAGGTGGTGGCAAGATCTATGATGTATTTCATCAAGATCAATCTTTACAAGAAAGAATAGAAGGAGCTACTAATGTATCAATTTGAACATGATCGATCACCATTAAAGTTAGATCGTATTATTTATATACTTATTACATATTTTATCGGTTATTTTTTTGTTTTTCCTTTTATTATCATTTTTGTTAGTGAGAAAATCTTGCATAATTATGAATTTGTAATGCCAATGCAATTGATAGCTTATTTTATCGTTACTGTGATTATCAGTATATTTGCTAAACCGATATTTATTGAAACTAACTATAATCGTTTTGACAATCGCAATGATGATCTTGCTCATGCGATCAAAAGCATCATTCAAATGTATGGATGGATGATCGTATTAAATCTAATATTAAACTTCATCACTGCACAAGATACAAGCTTGAATCAATTAGATATTATTGATATGAGCAATAGTTTTCCATTGATCACTTTTATAATGGCGGTAGTATTAGCTCCAATCGCTGAGGAAGTTGTGTTTCGTGGGGTTATCTTTCGCTTCTTAAGGAATATAAACTATCCAATAGCGATCGTTGTAAGCTCATTAGCTTTTGGCTTTTTGCATGTGGCTCAATCCCTTTTCGCGGGAAATTATGTAGATATACTTTATATAAGTGTATATGCAATGCTGGGATATTATCTAGGTCATAATTATGAACGTTCAGGTAATATATTTGTGCCTATTGGAATGCATGTGACTCTAAATCTAATATCGATGATTTTGATGATGCTAGCGAGAATGGCAGGTTAAAATGGATGATAAGATAAGCATTAAGGGAAAGTTTTTTCATATCATCTATCATCAACCACTGAATCATTTTACAGTTGCTCGGTTTAAACTCTATGATATTAGTGAAAAGAATATTATCATTACTGGAAATATCAGTGAGGTAATGATGGATACTTTATATGATGTAACTGGTCATTATATAGAACATCCAAAATATGGGATGCAGTTTGTGATTGAGACGATAAAGAAAGTACTACCTACTGATGTTGAAAGTGTGATCAGCTATCTATCGTCACCACTTTTCCCTGGTATTGGTAAGAAATATGCAAAGATGATCATCGAGAATTTAGGTAATGATGCTTTACTTAGAATTAAAGCTGATCCAAAACTTATCGATGACTTACCGAAGATAAATAATAAGCGCAAACAAAGCTTGATCGAAGGTATTTGTGATCAAGATGATCTTCAAGAAGCCATCCAGTTCTTTTCGACACATGGTCTTGGTATTCGTAATATTATGAGACTTGATCGCATTTATGGTAAACAGGCATTGGCATTGATTAAGGAAAATCCCTATCGTTTGATCGAAGAAGTTGATGGAATTGGATTTAAAACGGCTGATAAATTAGCCTTATCTATGGGAATTGAACTTGATGATCCAAAAAGAATAGAGGCTTATATCTTATCTTTATTTAAAGATAAATGTATGGCTAATGGAGATAGTTATCTAAAGAGGGAAGAATTCAGTGATTATGTCAATAAAAACTTAAGTGATGTTGTTTATGATCTTGATATGATAATTAATAATCTTGCGCAAAGAAGACAGATAATTATCGAAGAGGATCGTTTTTACCATTTCACTCAGTATGATGCTGAAAACTATATTAGTTTATTTTTACATGAAAAACTACATGATGCTCAACTGATCGTTAATGACGACCTCAATGATCATATTGAGTCATTTCAAAAAGAGATCAATATTGATTATGATACTAAACAAATAGAGGCTATTCAAACATTCTTTAAAAAGGAGTTGATGATCTTAACAGGCGGACCAGGAACGGGTAAGACGACAGTCGTAAGGGCTATGGTTGAGTTATTTAAACGTTTATTTCCTGCTGAAGCTTTAGCCATCTGTGCCCCTACAGGAAGGGCTGCTAAGAGACTTAGTGAACTGACTAATAGTGAAGCAACAACTATCCATCGCTTATTACAATGGGATCTTGAAAGTAATACATTCGGGGTTAATGAAAACAATCCACTAAGTCGATCTTTGCTTATAATTGATGAATTTTCAATGGTTGATCAATGGTTATTTCATAATCTTTTAAAAGCATGTAAAAATGTTAAGAAAATTTTGATCATTGGTGATGAAGATCAGTTACCTTCAGTAGGTATCGGTAGTGTATTAAAGGATTTGATCGCTAGTGATCTGTTTCAGGTAATCAGATTAACTAAGATATTCAGGCAAAAAGAAGGTAGCGATGTAATAACATTAGCTCATCAGATAAAAGATGGATTTTACGATATATTAGATAAGGGTAAAGATGTAAAATTTTATCAGGTTGAACCTTATGAGGCTAAGGACATGATCATAAATTTTGTCAATGAAGCTTTTAAACGAGGATATAGTATTAATGATATTCAGGTTTTAGCTCCAAAATATAGCGGCGTGAGTGGGATTGATGCTTTGAATAGTTCATTGCAAAGGTTGTGTAATCCAGCTGATAGTTACAAAAGAGAGTTAAGAGTAGGGTATCGTGTTTTTCGTGAGAATGATAAAATATTACAGTTAAAGAATCAACCAGATGATGATGTCTATAATGGTGATATTGGAACATTGATCGAAATCGTTTATGCTAATGAAAACGATTTGAAACAGAATGTGATGATTGTTGACTTTGATGGTATATTTGTTGAGTACACACCAGATTTATTTGTAAATATTACCCATGCTTATTGTATAAGTATTCATAAAGCTCAAGGGAGTGAATATCCAATCGTTATCATGCCTATCTTAAAACAAGATATTAGGATGTTAAATAGAAGATTGATATATACTGGTATTACAAGGGCGAGTAGGTCTTTGATCATATTGGGTGATAAAGAGATGTTTGATAAAGGGATCAGTGTAACTGACCGTTATATTAGAAAAACAACTTTAGTTAAACGTTTAGTTAAGGATATTAACAACGCTTGGAAATAATCATTTACTATGCTATAATTCAATCGAAAAACGATGATAAAGATTAGTAGATGATTCTATCGATATAGAGATGGAGTGGCTGGTGGAAACTTCACGCTAGATCATTGAAGCTACTTTGGAGTGAAATTAAAAGTTTACGTCTGCCGCGTTAAGGCTTAAAGGAGCACCATTTGGTGAACTAGGATGGTACCGCGTATAAACGTTCCTATGGGACGTTTTTTATTGTTAAAGGAGGATGTTATGAAAGAGTTAAGTAGTGCACAAATAAGACAAATGTTTTTAGATTTTTTTAAAGCAAAAGGACATATGATAGAACCTAGTGCTTCACTTGTACCGATTAACGATCCTACTTTATTATGGATCAATGCGGGGGTTGCAGCACTAAAGAAATATTTTGATGGGACGATAAAACCTGCATGTCCAAGGATTGCTAATGCCCAAAAATCGATCAGAACTAATGATATCGAAAATGTTGGAAAAACCGCAAGACATCATACTTTTTTTGAAATGTTAGGAAATTTTTCCATTGGTGACTATTTTAAAAAAGAAGCGATCTTATTTGCCTGGGAGTTTTTAACTAATGATCGATATCTAGGATTAGATAAAACACGGCTTTATGTGACTGTCCATCCTGATGATGTCGAAGCGTATCAGATTTGGGTTAATGATACAGATCTTGATCCCAAACACATCTTAAAAACGGAAGGTAATTTTTGGGAGATAGGTGAAGGCCCATGCGGACCTGATACTGAGATATTTTATGATCGTGGTAAACAGTATGATCCTGATGAACTTGGAGATCGGGCTTTCTTTGAAGAATTAGAAAATGATCGCTATATAGAGATATGGAATATCGTTTTTTCGCAATATGAAGCCAAAGAAGGTTTATCAAGAAGTGAATATAAAGAATTACCACAAAAAAACATTGATACTGGTATGGGATTAGAACGTTTAGTCTGTATAATGCAAAAAGGTGAAACCAATTATGATACAGATCTTTTCTTACCAATCATAGAAGAAACGATAAAACATGCCAAAAATCTCTATGAAAATGATTATAAAGTTGCTTATCGAGTAGTAGCTGATCATATTCGTACAATAACTTTTGCCCTTAGTGATGGAGCTATGTTTTCCAATGAAGGACGTGGTTATGTATTACGTAGAGTGTTAAGAAGAGCCGTTCGTTATGGTATTAAATTAGGTATTAATGAACCCTTCATATTTAAGCTTGTTAATGTTGTAGCAGAAAACATGAGATCGTTTTATCCCTATTTAATGGAGAAGGTCGATTATATTAGTGAACTAGTGAAGATTGAAGAAGAAAGATTTCATAAAACGCTAGCTGCGGGAGAAAAACTGTTATTGGATGTTATGAAAGAAAGTGAAGATAATGAGTTAGCTGGTGATGTTGTCTTTAAACTCTATGACACCTTTGGTTTTCCTTATGAGTTAACGAAAGAAATAGCCTTAGAAAGTGGTTATAAAGTAGATGAAAAGGGATTTAAAGAGTCCATGCAGAAGCAAAGAGAAAGAGCAAGAAACGCTCGTGCGGAGATGGAATCAATGTCATCACAATCGGCTGATCTGATTAATTTTACTTTAAAGAGTGAATTTTGTGGATATGAAGTTTTAAAATGTGAGGCGAAAGTAATCGGTCTATTTAAATATGGAGAAGCAGTTGATGAAATAGATAATGAGGGCGAAGCAATATTTTCAATGACACCATTTTATGCTGAGAG
>JAQUCI010000012.1 GCA_028686295.1 Erysipelotrichaceae bacterium
GTGTCCCTGAGGCGCTAAGACCATATATGGGTGGTCAAAAACAATTGATCAAGCGATAATGTTTCACGTGAAACATTATGGATGTTGTTGATTTTTTGATTAAAACGGAATTAGCTTTTAGAATTCAGTTTTTAAAAGTGAAAATTGTTGTTTGGATTGAAGATTAACACAAATTAAGTTATAATAATAAGGGTACAACAAGCATATTAGAATCAGGTCAGGACCGGAAGGAAGCAGCCTTAACAATCCCTGCTTGTGTGTACCTTTTGTTTTGAGGGATAATATGAACAAAGATCATAAATACATGAACGCAGCTCTTAAGGAAGCACAAAAAGCATATGATAAAGGTGAAGTTCCGGTGGGGGCTGTTATTGTTTTAAATAACAAGATAATCGCGCGTGCTCATAATCTTAAGACAAGCAAGAAACAAGCAACACATCATGCAGAGATATTAGCGATTCAAAAAGCTAGCAAAAGAATTGGTGATTGGCGTTTGGATGAATGTGATATGTATGTTACTTTGGAGCCTTGCCCGATGTGTGCAGGAGCGATAATACAATCTAGGTTAAAAAGATTGGTATTTGGCGCTTTAGATCCAAAAGGTGGGAGTGTGGTTAGTTGCCAGAGGATGTTTGAGGTAAAGGGATACAATCATTATCCAGAAGTAACAATTGGCATCAAAGAAAAAGAATGCTCTGATATTCTTACTGATTTTTTTAAAAATATGCGTAATCAAAATAAAAGCAATAATAAATTTGGTATAATGAAGTAGCATAGTTAGGAGACGATATAATGGCATATAAAGCTTTGTATAGAACATATAGACCGAATAGTTTTGAGGAAGTTGTGGGTCAAAAGTATATCGTTACTACACTTAAGAATGCGATTGAACAAAATAAGATTGCGCACGCTTATCTTTTTTGTGGCCCAAGAGGCACAGGTAAGACGACTGTAGCCAAATTGTTAGCAAAGGCGGTTAATTGTCCGAATGAGAATCCGCCATGCAATAAATGCGAGAGTTGTCGAATGATTCAAGAAGGAACTCATCCAGATATTGTGGAAATTGACGCCGCAAGTAATAATGGGGTAGATGAAATACGTAATTTGATTGAGAGAGTTAAATATGCTCCATTACATAGTCGATATAAAGTATATATTATTGATGAGGTTCATATGTTAACAGCAGGAGCTTTTAATGCTTTGTTAAAGACATTAGAAGAGCCACCGTCACACATTATTTTCATTTTAGCAACAACCGAAGTACAAAAAGTTATACCAACGATAATCTCACGATGCCAAAGATTTGATTTTGGTCGAGTTAGTATACCGGATATTGTATATCGCTTAAAAGAAGTCTTACAACAAGAAAATATCACATATGAGAATGAGGTTATCGATTTAGTCAGTGATCTATCTGAGGGTGGGGTAAGAGATGCTTTAAGTATTCTAGATCAAGTTATCGCTTATGCTCAAAATAATCTAAAAGTTACACACGTTAATGAAATATATGGTATTACAACACCAACTGAAAAATATAATTTGATTGAAGACATTATCGAAGGTAGAACGCAAGAATTGCTTGAGTCCACCGGAAGGATTATCGATAATGGAATGGATATCAAAAGATTGACCAATGATCTAATTGAGATCTTAAAAGAGTGTGTTATGTACGCTTATACTAAGTATGATGATTCCCTATTATCTAAGATCGAGCGAGAAAAAGCTAAGACGATATTAGATAAAAGATCTCCTGAAGAATTGTTAGAAATGATTGATGTGTTGATTGATACGGCTGAAAAATATCGTTTTGCTTCGGATGTTAATTCTTATTTTGAAGTCGCACTTTTAAAAATGATCGATACTAAGAACGGTAAAACGAAAAAGACAATGATTCAAAAAGACTTAGTGTCAATAAACCAAGAAAAAGGCGAAGAACATATTGAAAAGAAATCACGAAAAAGCAAGAAATCAGAAGTAGCAACTGATGTTGATTATGAGTTGTGGTTACAGTTGTTGGTTGACGCTGATAAACAAAAGCGTTTTGTGGTTGAAAATATTTGGCAAGATATAGTTGTGTATGAAAAAGATGTTAATTATGCGCGTTATGTATCAAAATTGAAGAACTGTAGCGTTAAAGCGGTTGGTGATGGTTTTGTTCTATTAGCAACAAAACTAGCTGCTGAAGCTGATTTGATCAATAAAGAAAAAGAGGACAAAGAATTTAAAGAATTGCTTAAGGCGATATTTAATGAAGAATTTGTTGTTAGTGTTCTGGCTGATGAAGAATTTATGAAACTTGTTGAATTGTTTAAGGATCGACAAGCACGTAATTGTTTACCTGAACCAAGCAGTAAAGTAATCGTTGAAACAGAAGAAGACACAAAGAAAAAGGAGATAAAAGACGATGTTGATGAAAGAATGTCTAGCCTTTTTGGTGATGGCATGTTCGATATCGTAGATTAACAAGTATGTATCCAAAATCGTTACAAAAACTAATTGATAATCTAAGATTACTACCAGGAGTTGGTGTAAAAACAGCAGAGAGATATGCGTTTACTGTTTTAGATCTTAATGATGAAGAAGGTGCTGAGTTTATCAGTGCTATCATTAATGCTAGAACTAATATCCATCAGTGTAAGATATGTGGAAATCTTGCAGAAGATGATGAGTGTGTAATTTGTAAAGATCAATCGCGTGATAAAGACATTATTTGTGTTGTTCAACAACCTAAAGATATAATTGCCATGGAGCGAATTCAGGATTATCGTGGTGTTTATCACGTGTTAAATGGTGCTATTGCGACGGCTAAAGGCATCATGCCTGAAGATTTAAATATCAAATCATTACTAAATCGTGTCGATAAAAGTACTAAAGAGATCATTGTCGCTACTAATCCTACACTTGAAGGAGAAACCACCGCTTTGTATTTAGCAAAGTTATTATCAGAAAAAGATGTAAATGTGACGAGGATTGCACACGGTTTACCAATGGGAGGTCATTTAGATTATGCAGATGAGTTAACATTAAGCAAAGCAATGGAAAATCGACAGAAGATCAAGTAAGGAGCATAATATGAAAACGGACATAGAAATAGCACAAGCAACTCAATTGGAAGCAATAGATATAATTGCTAAACGAGCGAAGATTAAAAGTGATTACTTGGAATATTATGGCAAATATAAAGCTAAAGTAAATTTAAATATCTTCAACGATCTAACTAGTCAAAGCAATGGGAAGTTGATCTTAGTGACTGCACTTACACCAACGAAAGCTGGGGAAGGCAAATCCACTACAACAGTTGGTTTAGTAGACGGATTAGCGCAAATCAATAAAAGTGTTATTGGTGCTTTAAGAGAACCATCCTTAGGTCCGGTGTTTGGTATTAAAGGTGGTGCGACGGGTGGTGGTTATGCTCAAGTGGTTCCAATGGAAGATATTAATTTGCATTTCACTGGAGATATGCATGCGATAACAACAGCTAACAACTTAATAAGTGCAGTTATTGATAATCATATTTATCAGGGGAATGAGTTAAATATTGATCCTACAAAGGTTATATGGAAAAGATGCGTAGATATGAATGATAGGGCTTTACGCGAAATAACTATAGGGCAAGGTAAAAATAATGGTATTATTCGCCAAGATGGCTTTAATATTACGGTTGCTTCGGAAATAATGGCAGTATTATGCCTGTCTAATTCATTGTCTGAATTTGAATCAAAAGTTAAGAAAATAGTAGTAGCATATAATACAGATGATGAACCGATAATAATTGACCAATTACGAATCAGTGGGGCTTTAGCGATGATAATGAAAGAAGCAATCAAGCCTAACTTAGTTCAAACCTTAGAAAATAATCCGGTTTTGATCCATGGTGGACCATTTGCTAATATCGCGCATGGATGTAACTCGATCATAGCTACGAAATTAGCGTTAAAACTGGCGGACTATGTTGTTACTGAAGCTGGTTTTGGAGCTGATCTTGGTGCAGAGAAATTTATTGATATCAAGTGCCGATTAAACGATATTAAACCTAATGCGATCGTTATCGTTGCAACGATTAGAGCACTTAAAGTTCATGGTGGACAAGATCTAAAGGATATTAGTATAGAAAATGTACAAGCTACTTTTGATGGGCTTGCTAATTTACAAAAACATATTGAAACTATTCAATCTTTTCATATTCCTTTTATCGTTTCTCTTAATGAGTTTGCAAGTGATACCGTGAGTGAGATTAAGGTTGTCAAAGAGTGGTGCGAGCAGAATGGTTATCCATTTGTGATCAATAGTGCGTGGGCTAAAGGCGGAAAAGGTGCTACAGATCTAGCCCAAATGGTGGTACAGATTAGTGATAATGATCCTAAGGTAAGTTATATCTATGATCTTAATGATGATATAAGTACTAAGATCGAGAAAATTGCTAAAATGGTGTATGGTGCAGAGGGTGTTGAGTTTAGTGATGAAGCAAAATTACAGCTAGAGACCTTTAATAAAAGAGGATGGCACGATTTACCCATTTGCATGGCTAAGACACCTAATTCATTAAGTGATAATGCCAAGTTAGTAGGAAGACCGAAAGATTTTGTTATACACGTTAAAGAGTTAAGAATATCAGCGGGAGCGGGCTTCATTGTCGTATTAACTGGAAATGTTATGACGATGCCTGGACTTCCTAAACAACCAGCTGCTGTAAATATGGGAGTAGATGAAAAAGGAAATACTTATGGATTATTTTGAACAAGCAAATGCTTGTTTTTTTATGTTATAATCAAAGTAACTACAGTATGTAGAACATAATATCAGAGGTTATAAATGGCTTCGATTGTCTATCTAACGGATCGTAAAATGATTGAGTATCATCGTTTAAACGGAAATAGAACGATGAATTTTTGGCGTCCAACCACCAATAGAAGAATCGTTGATTTTCATCCTGGAGATCTATTATTTTTCCTATCCAAAGGAACTGAACGTGGAATAGCAAAAGAAAAGGGTATTGTAGGTTATGGACGTTATCAAAAAGCGCATACTCTGACATTTAATCAGATGTGGAAGATATATGGAACACAAAACGGCTATGATCAGCAACAGGAGCTTTATGATGCTATCATAAAAATCAGTAAAAACAAAAAGATGCCAAAAACTTTAAATTGTCTCTATCTTGAAGATATCGTATATTTTCAAGCACCAATATACTTAAGTGAAATTGGCGTTAAGATCTCTAAGATGATCGAAAGTTATTTTTATCTAGATAAAGATGATCCTATGGCTACCGCAAAGATCTTATCTAAAGCAAAAGAAGTTGGAATCGATCGATGGTCGGCTATCATTAATGATCAAGATATTGGTGTGCAAGCTTTTGAAGAAGATTATTGTAAACATATAGTTTCAGAAGCCCTAAATGAATTATCGGGGATATATAATGATAGTGAAGAAAAAAAAGCCCATCGTCTTTGTAATTCTTTATACAAAGAGTTCATCGATCAAGATATCAAAGCCGAAATGATAAAAGGGAATAGACATGCGTTAATTATAGTAGATCGAATGTTGATAAGAATATTTATCCCGATGATATCTTCAACAAAAGACATAATCATTAAAACACAGTTATTAATCGGCCATGTTAAGGTTTTAGAAGCGATGTTAATGAAGAAACTAAAAGATAAAACGATTGATATATCAGTAGTAATTGATGCAGATATCAATAAAGACCATTTAGAGATGTTGCATCTTAGTAAAGTGAATTATCTTCTACATTCTAGCAAGCAAGAAAAACAATGACGATCAACAAAATGATCGTCATTTAGCATTTCTTAGGATATTTTCACTACTCATTTGGAAAATGATAGCTAATGGTATCATATAAGATAATAAACTAGAGCCGCCGGAGGAAATAAAAGGAAGGGTTATGCCTGTGATTGGTAAAAGTCCAGTAATCATTCCCATATTTTCAATTTGTTGGAACAACAACATCCCTAATAATCCAGCTACCATGATTTTCTCACGAGGTTTTTCAAATTTAAAAGCTATCGATAATAATTTTAAATCGAATATGGTATTAACGATTACGACAATCGATGCACCGATAAAACCGAAATTTTGACCAATTACAGCAAAAATGAAATCATTTTGAGGTTCAGCAAAGTAAACAAGTGTAGATTGAATCCCGTGTCCGGTCCAGCCAGCAGAACCAATTGCTAATAAAGCCTGATAAAGTTGATTTCCATAACTTGAAATATAATTTTCTGTTTCTAGCCAACCATAGAAACGATTAAGCTTATAGGCATCACCTAATATTCTAGCAAGTAAACTAGGGTTTAATTCAAATAGGAGCAAAACAAAACCGATAATACTGATTAATAAAAAGAAGTAAAGGTATATCCAAAAACTACGAATACCACTGACCATGACCATAGCAGAAAGGCTAATTACGATTATCAAAGGAAGACCAGTATCTGGTTGTAATAAGATTAAGATCAATGGAGGGACAGCGTAAGCTAATACCTTAGCAAATAGTTTTATATCGATCCAAGCACTGTCGTCGTTCTTCATATTATTATGGTTATCGATTATGTTTGCGACTTGGATTATCAAGATGACCTTCATAAACTCACTAGGTTGAAAACTAGCAATACTACCTAATTGGAACCAGGCTCTAGTACCAGATACTGGTCTAATAAAAGGTAGATCGATATATTTATCTAGTATCAACAATACTAACAAGAACATTAATATCCAGTAAAATACATGTGCGCTTGTAAAAAGGCGATCGATACCAAAGATTAGAAGAAAGATGAGAAAGCCAAAACTTAATAGTATCCAAAATGCTTGTTTATAAAGTAATGTCATACTTCCAGAGACAGTTAAAGGAATTGATGCGTAAACAGCAATAAGGTTAAAAGCAAAAAGTGATAGTAAGATTACTAACAAGGTCTTATCAATCGCAAATGATTTTTTTACGGCTTTTGGTGCTATTAACATATTATCCCTCTTTACTGCAATATTGTATCATAATTTGAAGTTAACTAGTTGAAAAATAAGCTACTTATGCTTGATTGAATCACTTAATGAATAGTGTTATCATATAAACACGATGAGGTGTATATATGCGCAGATGGCAATCATATTATGATGTGTTGTTTTTTCCTTTATTAACGATCTTTACCGCAAGTGTCATAATGGGACTAAGTGGTTTAGTATTAAACGCAAACTTTCAAGCAATATTATCTATTGATAATGTATTTGTTATTAGAAGTGCTGAAATATTGAGATACCTATGTGGTTTTATACTTGCAAACTCACCATTTTTAATCATGATCAAATTGTTGTCACGTAGGTATGAGGATGCTACGCCAATATTTATCGGTGTAATAGCTTATTTCATTTTTAATATCACGACTATGTTTTTTGCTAGTGGTAGTTTACCAAGAAGCGTTTATTCGCCAATTATGGGGATTTCTGTTGATGTTTCACAGTATAGCTTAGCAGGTAGTGGGTTGCGTTATCCAATAATTACTGGAATGTTAGGGGTATTGATAATTAGTTATATTACAAAAGCAACTTATCGTGTTTCAAAAAGAAGAAGTAGTTATGGCTATCTAGCATTTATCAATCGTAAAGCTTGGGCTTTGATCTTGGCTTGTTTGTTTTCCTTTGTTGCTGGTTTGATAATCGCGATTTCATGGACTTATGTAGTTAAGGTATTCTTCTATATATTTGGTTTGATAGCTAATGATATTACAAATCCAATGAATTTATTCATCTATGGTTTTTTAGATCGGATCATGGAAATAACAGGAACACAGACGGTTATAAGGAGTCTTTTCTGGTTTGGTGAATATGGTGGATCTTGGATTAGCAACAACGTAAATTATCTAGGTGATGTTGGTGTGTGGACAGCTCAACAAGCAGCGCAAGTTGTTAATACAGGGTTTGGTAGACTTATAACCCCCTATTATGTATTGAATATATTTGCTGTACCGGCAATTATGATAGCAACCTTTTCTACTTTTACAGATAAAATCGAAAAAAAGAAATATACATTATTTTTAGGAATAGCAGTTATATTATCGATAATAACTGGATCATTATTACCGATTGAAATATATCTTTTAATAATGACACCGTTACTTTATTTATCACATCTGTTTTTAACAGGCGTTATCTTTGCCTTGTTGGCTGCTCTTAATGTTGCGATTGGGTATACATATAGTGGTTCGTTGATGACAGCTACACCAGGGAGTATTTTTGATATCTTGATACATGTTCGTGATGTAGTGTATTACGTTCCATTACTTAAGTTGACCATAGTGGGAATATTTGTGTTTATCATATACTTCTTCTTAACTAGGTATTATTATAAAAAGGGTTGTCTTGATATATTGAATACTGGTAAGAAAAAGAAATATGTGAATAATTTTGTGGTTGCGATTGGTGGGTTAAGCAATGTAAAGAGAATATACTCAACGCCAACAAAGGTCATCTTACAGGTATCGGATGCAGGTTTACTTAACTTTGACCTAATGAAACAACAAGGTGCAAGTAAAGTCGTAGAAACGCGAACGACTTTTGATATAAGCTATGGAGCGATAAGTTACTTACTAGTAAGCGAAGTGAATAAACTGTTAAAAGAAGCGAATTGATAGGCTTCTTTTTTGATATAATAAAGATTAGAGGTAATTATGAAAAAGTATTCACCAATGATGGAGCATTATTTGAAGATTAAGCGAGATTATCAAGATTCCTTGGTGTTTTATCGTTTGGGAGATTTTTATGAAATGTTTTTTGACGATGCTAAGATCGCAGCTAATGAGCTTGATCTTGTTTTAACCGCAAGAGCTGCTGGAGTCGAAGATAAAGTTCCAATGTGTGGTGTTCCATATCATGCTGTTACCAATTATATCCAAAGACTAATTCAAAAAGGTCATAAAGTTGCGATAGTAGAGCAGTTAGAAGATCCAAAAGAAGCGAAGGGGATTGTAAAACGTGATGTTGTAAGGATAATCACTCCGGGTACGATCATGGATGAACTTCAAGATGAGAAAAGCAGTGTTTATATTGCGGCTATAGTAGACTATCAATATGGATTAGCGTTGGCTATATGTGAAATGGCTACTGGTGAAACATTTATTAAGACCGTAAAAAAGAATCAAATCCAATTAAAGCAACAGTTACTTAAAGATAACATAAAAGAGATTGTGGTGAATTCTGATTTTTCTTTAAGCTATATAAAAGCTGTTAGGGAACTAAGTGATGTGATGATCTCATATTGTGATCAGGATAATATCGATGATATTTATATGCCGTTATGTGAGCAATTAAATTCTACCTATCAGCTTAGTTCATATGGCTTACTGCTTAATTATTTATCACAAACACAAAAAAGACTACTAGATCATCTTCAGCCAATACAGATTGATGATGGATCATACTTATTAATGGATTATGCTACGCAAGTTAATCTACAATTGATCAGTCATGATCGTAATCAGAAGAAAAATGATAATCTTTGGTCATTCTTGGATAGTTGTCAAACAGCTATGGGGAGTAGGTTATTAAAGAAGTGGATCGAGAAACCATTACTTGATATAAACATGATAAAGAAACGCCAAGAAGCTATTACTTTTTTACGAAATGATTTCTTGTTAAAGGACAAATTAAAAATTGAATTATCAAATATCTACGATATAGAGCGTTTGATTGCCAAGATAGCACTTGCTAGCGCTAATCCAATTGATTGCTTGCGACTGGTTAGATCATTAAATGCATTACCACGTATAATTGAAGGTATTAAAGATATGCATTCATATAAAGAATACCTCGATGTTGATCAATGTACAGATCTTGCCGATATCTTAAATAACTCAATTAGCGAAGATGCTCCAATCAATATTAAAGATGGCGGGGTTTTTGTTGATGGATATAATGATAGTCTTGATGAATATCGAAAGATTCAAAAAGAAGGCAAAAAATGGATAAGTAAATTAGAGCTAGCTGAAAAGGAAAAAACAGGAATAAAAACACTTAAGGTAGGTTATAATCGAGTGTTTGGTTACTATTTTGAAGTTAGTAAAGCTAATATGCATTTGATAAAAGAAAGTGATGGGTACATCAAGAAACAAACTTTAGCTAATGCAGAAAGGTTCATTTCACTTGAATTAAAAGAAAAAGAAGATGCTATCCTACATAGTGAGGAAAGAGCACTTAAACTTGAACAAGAATTGTTTGAAGAGTTATTAAACAGGGTTAAATCATATCTTCCTAAACTACAGAAGATCGCTAAGATGATCGCAACTATTGATGTACTATATGCATTATCACTAATAAGTAGTGAAAGTGGATATGTTTTACCTACATTTAGTAGCGATAATAGTATGTCTATCTTAAAAGGAAGACATGCAATTATGGATAAGATCTTAAAGGATCATAAATATGTGGCAAACGATGTACATTTAAATGATAAGCAACAGATTATCTTATTAACAGGTCCAAATATGGGAGGAAAGAGCACTTATATTAGACAGGTAGCCCTTTTGGTAGTCATGGCACAGATGGGAATGTATATACCAGCTGAGAAAGCAAAGATGCCACTATTTGATAAGATATTTACGCGAATTGGTGCAAGTGATGATATTTTAAGTGGACAATCAACGTTTATGGTAGAGATGGTTGAAGCGAATAATGCGTTACAGAATGCAACAGCAAGATCATTGATACTGTTTGATGAGATTGGTCGTGGAACATCTACATATGATGGAATGGCATTGGCACAAGCAATGATCGAGTATATAGCATCAAACATTAAGGCTAAGACTATTTTTTCTACACATTATCATGAATTGACTCATCTGGAAGATACGATCGATACACTTAAGAATCATTATGTTGAAGTCTTTGAAGAAAAAGAACAAGTAACTTTTTTGTATCATGTCAAAAAAGGGAAGGTACATCGTTCTTATGGTATCAATGTAGCACGCTTAGCTAAATTACCAGATTTAGTTATTAATCGATCAAAAGAAATATTGAAAGATCTTGAGAATGATAAGCGGATAGTGCAACAGACTTTTGCGATGACAGACATGTATTATGTGAATGAAGAACACGACGAGATCAAAGAAAAACTTAAAATGGTAGATGTGGATAAAATGACGCCTTTACAAGCGTTACAAATGATCGTAGACCTTAAAGACGAATTAAAAGGAAGTGATCATAATGGGTAAAATAGCAAGATTAGATCAACACTTAACAAATATGATTGCAGCAGGAGAAGTAATTGAAAGACCCGCTGGAATCGTAAAGGAGCTTGTTGAGAATGCATTAGATGCTAATGCTAATAATATTGAAATACAAGTTAAAGATGGTGGCATCTCTTTTATACGTGTCATTGATAATGGTGAAGGAATGGATAGCCAGGATGCAGTCTTGGCGTTTGAAAGGCATGCAACAAGTAAGATCAAAAACGATACTGATCTGTGGACAATAAAGACTATGGGCTTTAGGGGAGAGGCTTTACCCTCAATTGCTTCAATTAGCAAAGTTAAGATGGGGACTAATAATAATACCGAATCGACAAGTGTAACGATTGAATATGGTAAAGTAACAAGTGTGAAGCCACATTATGTTCCAGAAGGAACGCAAATCGTTGTTGAAGATATCTTTCATAAAACTCCTGCTAGATTAAAACATTTAAAAAGCAGGCAGTATGAAGCAGCGATAATAGCTTCAAATATTGAGAAATTTGCTTTAAGTCGACCAGATGTTGCATTTACCTATATAAGTGATGAAAAGCAAATGTTTAAATCTAATGGTAGTTCTAACTTACAAGAGGTCATGGCATTGATCTATGGTATTGAGGCTGCAAAAAAAAGTGTTGCGATTCACGCTAATGATTATGACTATCAATTAGAAGGAATGTATGTTTTACCCTTTATCAATCGAGCGACAAGAAACTATATAAATGTTTTTGTAAATTCACGGATGATAAGATCATATCGTTTACAAAAAGTTGTCACAGAAGCTTTTAAGCAATACTTAAGTGATGATCGTTACCCGATAGTTGTCTTAAATATAAAGATGGATGCTAACCTTGTTGATGTAAATGTCCATCCAAGCAAATGGGAAGTTAGATTATCAAAAGAGCAACAATTAGAAGATCTTATAAGGAATGCTTTAGCAGCCTCCTTAAAAGAAAACATGCAGGCTCCAACAATCAAAAGAGCTATCAATACATCAAATACAAAAATTGAATTTACTAATTTAGAATTAGATAGTAAGCAAGAACAACCATCAGTAAAAAAACAAGAAGAGTTCATTAATATAAAAACAACTGAAGAATCATTTAAGATTGAAGACAAGATAAAGATAATTAATAGTAAAAGCAAGGCTTTTCCAATCATGAACGTAATTGGTCAATTTCACGGTAATTATATCCTAGCAGAAGGTATTGATGGTTTATACATCATTGATCAACATGCAGCACAAGAAAGATATAACTTTGAACGATTTCAAAAACTATTGATATCAGAAAATGTCGAATATCAAGAGTTATTGATTCCACTTATCATAGAAGTAGGTACATCAATACAGAGTGACTTTAATAAAGTTAACGAAATGATGGAGAGGGTCAATATAAATTTAGAATTGTTTGGCAATGACAGTGTAATATGTAGGCGTATACCAACGTGGATGAATGATATTGACGTGTCAGCTTTTATTCGTGATATGATCGATAATTATCGTGATCAAAAGGATATTAGCATCTTCGCTATTAGAAAAGCTGCGATTGCCTCACTCGCTTGTCATGTGTCATTAAAATTCAATCAACATTTGACTATGGATGAGATGAAAGAAGTTATCATAAACTTACAAAAATGTGACAATCCTTTTAATTGTCCTCATGGTCGTCCTACATTTATCTTGATTACCGATAGTCAACTAAAGAAAGAATTTTTAAGATGAAAAAGGTTTTAGTCGTAGTTGGTCCTACAGCAGTTGGAAAGAGTAGTTTGGGCGTTGATTTAGCAAAAATGTTTAATGGAGAAATCATTAGTGGAGACTCAATCCAGATCTATCGTCAACTAAACATTGGCAGTGCTAAGATCGATGATAAACAGAAGAAGGTTGTACCTCATCATTTAATCGACATCAAAGATCTTAAAGATGGATTTAGTGTAGCTGAATTTCAAAAAGAAGCCCGATCATTAATTGATGTTATTACCAAAAATGGAAATTTGCCTATTGTTGTTGGTGGTACAGGACTATATATAAAAGCTGTTATATATGATTACCTTTTTGAAGATGAATGTAAGACTAATGAAGATTATGATAAATTTACTAATGATGAATTGTATGAAAAATTATTAAAGTATGATCCTATAAGCGTTGAAAAGATTCATATCAATAATCGTAAAAGATTGATTAGAGCGTTAGTGATGGCTGAAAATGGTAAAAGTAAGTCAATGATATTAGCTAAGCAGCAACATAAACTGATCTACGATTGTTTGATCATCGGTTTGACAACAAATAGAGATGAATTATATCAACAAATCGACATGCGTGTTGATAAGATGATTAACGATGGCTTATTGGATGAGATAAATCATTTGATAATACAAGATAAAGATCTGTTTAGACGACAGGCTATGCAGGGCATAGGGTATCGTGAATGGCAAGATTATTATCTTGGCCTAAAATCACAAGAAGAAGTAGTGGCTGATATAAAGAAACATTCTCGACAGTTTGCAAAAAGACAATATACTTGGTTTAATAATCAGCTGACAGTTGATTGGTTTGATATCAATGAGATTGATTATCGGACAAATATTGAAGCGAAGGTTAAAAGGTGGTTGATCAATGGATCGATTTAGACGTTTAAAGATCTTAATAGATGAAAAACAACAAGCTATATTAGATAGTGCTTGTGTTATGGTCGTTGGTATTGGTGGGGTTGGAGCGATGGTTTGTGAGGCTTTAGCACGTTCAGCAATAAAAACATTGATCATTGTTGATCATGATTTAATCCAGATAACTAATATCAATCGACAAATACACGCCACACAGAATACGCTTGATTTGAAGAAAGTTCAGGCAATGGCTGATAGGATCACACAGATCAATCCGGAATGCAAGGTTATCGCAATCGATCGTTTTTTTGATAAAGAAAGTGTTGATGTATTCTCAAGAAAAATTGATTTTGTTGTCGATGCGATTGATACGATTAGCTGTAAGCTTGATTTGATACAAGCGTGTCATAATCGACAAATACCAATAATTAGTTGTCTTGGCATGGGTAATCGTTTTGATCCATCAAAACTGATATATTCAAAATTATATAAAAGCGAGATTGATCCTTTAGCTAAAGCGATGCGTTATCAAGCAAGACAAAGAAAGATCGATTATGACATCGATGTGGTGCTATCAAAAGAGATACCTCTAAAACCAAGTAATGAACTAGTCTTAGATGATGATAAAAATGGTAAAGCACCCCCTGGAAGTACAGCATTTGTGCCAAATGCAGCAGGATTAATGTTGGCATCATATGTCGTAAGATCATTAATAAAGAAGGATATTTAGGAAATATCCTTTTTTATCATTATCTATTATAGGGTGATCAACATGTTAGAAGTTAAAGAACTTAGTAAGTATTACGGAAAACATAAAGGAATTGAAAATTTATCTTTTACCTTAGATGAATCAGAGATAATTGGAATAATAGGTGCAAACGGTAGTGGTAAGACCACTACATTTAGACTACTGTTAGGATTATTAATGGCCGATAGTGGAACAATCACTTATGATGGAGTTGATATTAATTTGTATGATAATCGTTTGTTTGGCTATCTACCAGAAGATAGAAGTGTATATCGTGATCTTAAGGTCGAAGAGCAATTACGATTTCTAGCAAGACTGAAGAAATTACCAGAAGAACAAATAGAAAATAATATCGATCATTGGCTAGAGCGATTGAATATTCAACAATATCGCTATCGCCTGATCAAGGAATTGTCTAAAGGTAATCAACAAAAAGTACAATTAATATGTGCATTGATCCATGATCCAAAAGTTATCATTTTTGATGAGCCACTAACAGGACTTGATATCAGTAATGTGTTGATCATTAAAAAACTGATCAATCAATTACAAAAAGATAAGAAACTCATAATGATATCTTCTCATCAATATGAATATATCGAGGAGTTTTGTGAAAAGATAATATTACTTGATAAAGGAGATGTAAAATATAGCGGTAAAGTGAATGAACTAAAAAAATTTAGTGATAATTGTTATATATCAATGAATATTGAATCAAAGCGTAATTTTGAAGATGAAGATGGTGTTATCTTACAGGAAGAATCAGGTAATATGATAAGAATTTTGATGGTTAATCAATCGAAGGCAAAGAAACTAATGCGTAAGATATTAAAAGATGAAAAAGTGTTTTCTTTGAAGATCGAATCATTAGCGATAAAGGATATGATAGCACAAGGTAATATAGTATGAAACATTTGATCAAATTTTCACTTAAACGACGATTCAATAATAAAGCGATAATCGTTTTAAATATCTTAATGCTTATTATTGTTGGGTTATTGATGTTTGCGGATAAGGTGATTTTATACTTGCAACCAGGATTGTTTAATCCGTTAACGGTTTATGTAGATTCGTCATTATATCAAGATAAAGAAATGTTTAAAATCGATGAAACAGAGGTGAGGATTAGAACTTTAAATGATAGTTTTAAAGATGAAGATATTCAGATCAACAAAGAAACAGATAACGTATGGCATGTTAGATCAAAATATCCATTAACGTCTAAAGAGACTACAGTTATTTATGGTATGATTCAAAACTATAATCATTATTTATTATTGAATGGATTAAACTATAAAGACGTTGGTTTGATAAATGATACACTAAACTTTGAAATGGTAAATGATGTCAGTGCAGATTCAAAGATTGATGTTACAAAACAAAACATCATTTTCATGATCATTACATCAATATATTTTATGATGTTAAGCTATAGTAGTGTCATCGCTAATGAAGTAGTTTATGAAAAAACAAGCAAGATATTAGAATTGATACTTACTTCAGTTTCAGCAAAAACACACTTTATTAGTAAGATGTTAATAGGTTGGTTGACAATAATGATCCAAACAATGATAACGGGATTGATAATCGTGTTTTGGTTTTGGATTAGATCATTGTATGATAGTGGTTTTAATTTATTGATGTTTTTATATAATCTAAAGATCATTCCAGTAGAGTTGATGAATTTTAAGGAATTATTTAGTTTTTTGAATATTGATTTAAATGTAATAGGTTTATTTATGGTTGCTTTATTATTTTTGGTTTTAGGTATTTTACTATTACAAATGATAATGGTCATTATTTCTAGCTTTGTTAGTAGTATTGAGGAGTCTAGTAATGTGCAGGCTCCATGTTATCTAATTCTGTTGGTTGTATACTACTTCGCGTTATGGGCTAATGATCCTTATCAAATGAGTGAAGGAGTTGGTAGGATAATGTCTTTCGTTCCGTTTTTTTCAATGTTATTTATGCCATGTCGGTTATTAATCCAAAGCGTGACAGCATATGAGATAATGATCGCATTATTATGTGCGATCTTAGCTATTTTCTTTATTATGGATTTTGGATTGATCTTCTATAAACAAGGGATATTAGATAATCACAAAATGAGTAAAAGGATAAAGAAAAAAATAGCGATTTAATTTCACTATCTCGCTTTTTTTAATTTAGCAATATCTTTGCTTCGTTGATATTGCTTTAATTTACGCCAATTTTCAGCTAATGTCTTTTCATAGATACTATTTTCGTTTGGTTTATAGAATGAAATATCCTTTATTTGATCAGGAAGATATTGGATTAAGTGCCAAAGATCGGGTCGATCATATGGATACTTATCTTTTTCTGCCATTCCAACGGGAGTTAGCCTTAAATATTTTGGTGTAGTCAAAGGTTGTTTTTTTACTTGATCTATTGCGGCGTTAATAGCTAGACATGCGGATTTTGATTTCGGTGATAATGCAAGATCGATAATGGCAACGCCTAAAGGTAAGATTGCTTCAGGGAAACCGATGCGTTTTGCGGCATCAATCGCAGTTAATGTTCTTGATACGGCAGCGGGGTTTGAAAGTCCAATATCTTCATAGGCTGTTGCCAATAACCGTCTTTCAATTGAATCCATATCTTGAGCTAGGATCAATTGAGCAAGGTAGTATAAGGCTCCATCGACATCACTTCCACGAATAGCCTTTTGCATACCACTTAATGCATCATAATGACCATCACTATCATGATCGATATGAATGTTCGTTAGTGGTAAATATTGCTCGATAATATCGGTTGTGATCGTTTGTCCTTTGCTTGCTAAAGCACTTATTTCTAACACATTTAAAGCATAACGAAGATCGCCATTAGCGTAATCAGCAAGTAGTTTAATAGCGTTAGGTTCTATTGAGGTATCTTCATACCAGTCTTTATGTTTGATCGTTCGATTTATCGCATTTATGATGTCTTCAGTTGTTAAAGGATATACTTCAAGTAAATGACAACGTGAACGTATTGCTGGGTTAATAGAATAATAGGGATTAGCGGTAGTCGTACCAATCAGAGTTATCTCACCATTTTCAACATAAGGTAACAACAGATCTTGTTTATCTTTGTTTAGTCGATGGATCTCTTCGATGATTACGATTAGATTACCCGCTAAATGTGCTTCTAAGAAAATCTGATCTAGGTCTTTTTTATTGCCAGTAACCGCATTAAATAGACGATAGGAAAGATTTAATTGTGCAGCTAATGTCATAGCGATAGTAGTCTTGCCAGTTCCGGGAGGACCAAAAAAGATCATGGAAAAAAGTGTCTTTTCTTCAATGCATCGTCTTAATAAACGATCTTTACCAACCAAGTGTTGTTGGCCGATTATCTCGTCTAACGTTTTTGGTCGCATTCTAAATGCTAACGGTTGTTTCAAATTAACACCCTTTTCTATTTTATCATCAATTAAAACATAGTAAAATGATAATGCGAGGTATAAATGAGGGTAATCATTCAAAGAGTAAAAAAAGCTAAGGTAGTGGTTGATCAGTTAGTTATAGGTAAGATAGATTTAGGCTATGTACTGTTTGTTGGTTTTAGTCAAAAAGACGATATGGTCGTTTGTGAAAAACTAGCAAAGAAAGTCGTAGATCTAAGGATTTTTAGTGATGATGACGATAAGATGAACTTGAGTATTAATGATGTTGGTGGAAGTATCTTGTCAATATCGCAATTTACCTTATATGCTGATTGTAAAAAAGGTAGAAGACCCAGCTTTGATAAAGCGAAGAGAGCGGAAGAAGCCAAATGTTTATATGAATATTTTAATAAGCAACTCATTAATCTTGATCAAAAAGTGATAAGTGGCGTATTCCAAGCTGATATGAAAATAGATCTAGTAAATGATGGACCAGTAACGATCATCCTGGACAGTGATGAACTATAGGAGGTAATATGGCGAATATATTGTGGGGTAATGTGTTGGCGGAAAAGATCAAAGATAAACTTAAAGAAGAAGTGACTCTATTAGTAGAACAAGCTAAACGACTTCCAAAACTTGTTGTAATTTTAGTGGGTAAAGATCCTGCCAGTGAAGTTTATGTTGCAAATAAACAAAAAGCATGTCTGAAAGTCGGTATTTTAACTGAAATTATTCGTTATGATGAAAAAATAGTTGAACATGATTTGATAAGTAAGATCGAAGAATTAAATTATGATGATTCAGTTGATGGAATTCTTGTGCAGATGCCAGTTCCCAAACATATTGATAGTGATAAAGTGATCAACACGATCTTGGTTGAAAAAGATGTTGATGGTTTAAATCCGATGAATGTTGGATTATTACAAATTAGAAAGCCTTGTTTGATACCATGTACTCCTCTTGGGATTTTAGAGTTGATCAAGTCAGTTGAACCAAATATCGCAGGCAAAAATGCTGTGATCGTTGGAAGAAGCAATTTGGTGGGTCTTCCAACAGCGCAATTATTATTACAGGAGAATGCGACAGTTACGATTTGCCATTCGTATACAAATGATTTAAAATCATTAACTAGACAAGCAGATATTTTAATAGCTGCTGTTGGGCAACCAGGCTTGATCACTAAAGACCATGTTAAACCACATGCGATAATTATCGATGTGGGTACTAAAAAACAAGCAGATGGTAAGTTACATGGTGATGTTTTATTTGATGAGGTAGAACCTATAGTTGATCATATTACTCCTATGCCCAAAGGGGTTGGGCCAATGACGATCGCAATGTTAATGAAAAATACGCTTAAAGCTTATTATCAAAGGGAGAGTAAAGATGGAATATAATTTAAATGATATTGTTGAACTTAAAAAAGAACATCCTTGTCATAAATCCAAATATTGGCAAATAACGCGGGTTGGTGTAGATATAAAGGTTAAGTGTCTTGGTTGTGGAGCGGTTATAATGTTTGAAAGACCAGATTTTGAAAAGAAACTCAAACGCATCATTGAAAAAGCAGATAAGGAGGATTGATAATGGGATTAACTGCGGGGATCGTCGGATTACCGAATGTAGGGAAGTCAACGTTATTTAATGCAATAACCCAATCACAAGTAGAGGCCGCAAACTATCCATTTGCGACAATAAATCCCAATGTGGGAGTAGTTGAGGTGCCTGATGAGAGAATGGATGCTCTTTGTGAGCTATTCAACCCAAGAAAAAGGATATATACGACATTTGAATTCACGGATATTGCTGGTTTAGTCAAAGGGGCTTCAAAGGGTGAGGGTTTAGGTAATAAATTTTTATCTCATATAAGACAAACAGATGCGATATGTGAGGTTGTCAGGTGTTTTGACAATGATGATATTACTCATGTGGAGGGTAGTGTTGATGCATTGCGTGATATTGAAATTATTAATTTAGAGCTCGTTTTTGCGGATCTGCAAAGCATTGAGAACCGCTTAAGCAAAGTAGAAAGAAAAGCTCAAGCAAAAGAAAAAGATGCACAAATAGAGTATGCTTTATTGATAAGAATAAAAAAGGCTTTGGATGAAGGAAAGCCAATAAGATCTTTAACCCTAAATAAGAATGAACTTAAACTTCTTGATAGTTTTCAATTATTAACTAGTAAACCAATCATCTATGTGGCTAATATGAGTGAAGATGATATAGGTAATCCTGACTTAAATGAACATTATCAGAAAGTTAAGATATACGCAGAACAAGAAAATAGTTTAGTCATACCGATATGTGCTCAGATTGAGATGGAATTATCCAGTATGGATAAGAAAGAGCGTAAAATATTTTTAAGTGAACTGGGTATACATGAAAGCGGATTAGATAAAGTGATCAGATCTGCTTATTATCTACTTGGTTTGAAAACATTCTTTACTGTTGGTGAACCTGAAGTAAGAGCATGGACATTTAAAGATGGTATGTTAGCACCAGAGTGTGCTGGAATCATCCATACTGACTTTGAAAGAGGCTTTATTAGAGCTGAAACATATACATATGATGATATCATGTTATATAGAAATGAGGCGGCTATCAAACAAGCAGGCAAGCTAAGACTTGAGGGGAAAGAGTATGTGGTGAAAGATGGGGATATAATGCATTTTTTGTTTAATGTTTAAGTTTGTGAATGTTATCATAAATAAAAATTATATGGTAAAATAAAAATGAGGAGGACATATAAATGAAACTTATATTCGCTATCGTTTCAAACGATGATAGTTCTAATGTCATATCCGCTTTAAACAAAGAGAATTATTCTGCAACTAAATTAGCTACAACAGGTGGTTTCTTAAGAGCTGGTAACTCAACGATCATCGTTGGTTGTGATGATGAGAAGGTTGATCACGCAATTGAAGTTATTGGAAGCGAGAGTAAAAGACGCATTGAAATGGTACCTTCAACTGCCTCATATGATGTAGGAAGATTCTCATCATTTCCGGTTGAAGTACAAGTTGGTGGAGCTACGATCTTTGTTGTCGATGTTGCTCAGTTCCATAAACTATAGACCGAGTGTATTTATTCTCGATTTAAGATCCTTAACAACAGAATATGGAGTATCAAGAGTTAAACTTGCTAATTTGTGGCCTAATATGATGGCATCTTTCAGTGAATTATCAATACACAAGCCATAAATGACGCCACTAGCAAAGGCATCACCGCAACCAAGGGGATTGCCTTTTTTCTTTTCGGTGGATATTGTAAATATCTGTCCTTTGTCCATATAGATACACCCTTGATCGCCAAGAGTGACGATAACCCAATTTAAGCCCTGATTGAATAATTTGATCAAATTGCTCTTATAATTAAGTTCATTGTTTGTATGATTTATGAACTCATTTTCGTTTAGGATGATACCATCAATATAATGAAATAATTCTTTGTTTGGTATATATGAAGATATGATCCATTTTGTTTGATCGCTATTTTTTAAGATGTAATTTAAAAACTCCTGATCATGATTATCGGTAATGCCATATTTGTGTTTTTTTAATATCGCAACTGGAATATTATCATTTGTATTAAGAAAAAAATCAGGAGTAGTAGTGGCGAACATAAATTCTTGATCACCATTAATCTTAACGAATAAGGGTGTTGCAACATCGATGGTAGGTCCATATACGCCAATATTCAATTTGTTTAAGTTATCAATGATGGACAGAGCGTTATCATCGTTACCATATTTACTGATAAAATCTACAACTAGATTTAGATTAGCACAGTTTTCAGCGACATTGCGCATGGATCCACCATGATTTGTAAATAAATCAACCTTGTTGCAACCATTAGGTATAAATGTTGATCTTAAGTTCATTATTTGATCGATTACTGCTGTTCCAACTATTACTACATCATCCATGGTCATAC
>JAQUCI010000093.1 GCA_028686295.1 Erysipelotrichaceae bacterium
ATGATGTAGTTTCTTAGGAATTTCGATATGAGTATGATTTTCCTGACTAAAACTCTCAATATGGGTTATTTGAACACCTTTAAGTTCTAATAGACTTGTGATATTATTCTGTTGGGACATAAGTTTTTTATCCTTTCATGGTTTTCTGTTAACTCCATTTTATAGGATATTCATTCTTATGTCCTTTTTATTTTAGACTCTACCCCAACATTTATTCTAGAACCCTTTTTAAATGTAAAAAGAGAAAACCCTCTAAACTGTTTAAATCTAGAGGGTCTTTTTTATTTTGATTCGTTCTTCTTTTGGCTATTATAAATTTTTAATGAATCTTTATAAGTTCTTATGACTAAGCCTTTATCATCGATCACATCAAGGTATTTGATATTCAAATTTGCTTTTTCGTAAAAGCTTACAAGTGGCATCAAATTAGTGAATCTACCAATCATCCCATTAGGTATTATGAATAATTTTTTAGGTTTTTCAGGATCATATGTTACATAAACATTACCAGTTGGAATAGTTTTGACTTCATAGTTCATTTTTTCATATAAAGTTAGTTTATGAGTTTGTAATTCAGTATCTTTGATTATCATATCGAATTGCCATAGACGATAAAAATGAGAAGCAGAATCCTTAATGGGATATAATGGAGTTGAAGTAACGATCTCAGCTAAAGCCACTTGTCCTTTTAGGATCATCTTTTGGATCAGATATTTATCCCAATTATATTCAAGCATCTTAAATCCAAAGAAAGATAAGATTGTAAAGGCAAAGAAGCCAACGATAACGATAATCTTAATAGAACTGTCGAATGATTTAAAGTTTATTATTACTAATGTTAAAACAACTATAATGGAAATTATAAGTCCTATGAGAATTTGGTTTAATCTTTGATATATTTTTAATTGCATTAGTCACCTACTTTGAATTCTCATATTTTTTAGCTATTTGTGCACTTGCATAATAATTTACACCGATAGTTAACAATGTATAAGCAACAAAACCAGCGATTAGATTAAATACCATAACGACTGCAGAAACAAGAATAGCTCCAATATTATACAAAGCTATAACCTTATTTATATAAGCTAGATCTACGTTCTTTTTCTTGTCTAAATGATACTTTTTGTTTAAGATACTTGTAGCCATGCGTTGATCATCGCTACGATTATAGTGCATTTGTCTTTTCCATAACAATAACTCACTTGCGATCAATACTCCGGCTATGAGCATTGCGGCATAGTAAGGATTGTCCATGATCGTTTTTAAAAAATCCATGTGATACCTCTTTCCATACTATCTTGATTATAAGTTATTGCATGTTTTTAGTAAAGCGTTAACATAAACTTGACTTAGTGTTTAATTACCTTTATTATAGTATGTACCGCTATAAGTGGTTATTTTACTGCGTGGGAGGTCTAGCAAACCGTTTAACCACAGCATATTCGTTCAAAGGAGGACGTTTGATGAAAAGAGTTGCTAAAGTTGTCAAGCTCCAATTCCCTGCGGGGGGAGCAAGACCAGGTCCAGCACTTGCTGGCGCTGGTATCAACATGCCACAGTTCTGTTCGGCGTTTAATGACGCTACTAAAGACAGAGCAGGTGACATAGTACCAGTTATCATTACTGCTTATGAAGACAAATCATTTGATTTTGTCTTAAAGACCACACCGGCATCGGTTTTATTAAAGAAGGCTGCTAATATCAAGAGCGCTTCAGCCAATGCTAAAACAACTAAAGTGGCTACGATTTCAGCAGATGAGGTTCGTAAGATCGCTGAATACAAGATGCCTGACCTAAATGCCAATGATATCGAAGCCGCTATGAAGATTATTGAAGGCACAGCACGTAATATGGGCATAGTTGTTGAAGGGATGGATAAGTAAGTCGTTATGAAAAAAGGTAAACAATATATTGCGGCCGCAAAACAAGTAGAAAGAGCTACATTATATCCAATTGAAGAGGCTATCGCTTTAGTTAGAAAAACTAACTTTGCGAAATTTGATGCTTCAGTTGAGGTTTCGTTCAATCTGAATGTAGATCCACGCCATGCTGATCAGCAGATACGTGGTGCTATGGTCCTACCAAATGGTACAGGTCGTAGTCAGAAAGTCTTGGTGGTAACACAAGGACCGAAGGAAAAAGAAGCTCAAGATGCCGGTGCTGACTTTGTTGGTGGCAAAGAAATACTTGAGGATATTAAAAAAGGTTGGTTTGATTTTGATGTTATAATAGCTACACCAGATATGATGGCTGAACTTGGAAAACTAGGTAAGATATTAGGACCAAAAGGACTAATGCCTAATCCAAAAACAGGTACAGTAACAATGGATATAACTAAAGCTGTTGAGGATGTTAAAAAAGGTAAAGTTGAATATCGTGTAGATAAAGAAGGTAATATCAATTGCTTGATTGGTAAATTATCTTTTGCGGATGAGAAACTAGTTGAAAACTATAAAGCTATCTATGATGTTTTATTAAGAGCTCGTCCAGCTGCGGTAAAGGGTATTTACATGAAAAATGTCGTTGTTTCATCAACTATGAGCCCAGGCGTTAAAGTTGCTCGTGATTAAATTTGACAAAGTTTAGATATAAGTTAAAATTAAATTGTTATCAATATACCATAGACAGTAACGGCGTAAGCTTAATAAGGTTACCGAGGTAGAAAGCTAAGTAATACTTTCAACTCATGCTGTCTTGGCGTGAGTTTTATTTAGGTATATTGTTGCATATAGAAAGAAAAGAGGTGTATGACAGGTATGAACCAATCGATACTTCAAGAAAAGATTGAATTAGTTAATGAAGTGGCGCAAAAACTAGGTGATGCAGCATCAAGTGTTGTTGTAGAATATCGTGGTTTGAGTGTAGCTGAAGTAACGGAATTACGCAGAACACTTAGGGCCGAAGACATTGATTTTAAAGTATATAAAAATTCAATTGTCCGTCGGGCTGCTGAGCAAGCTGGCTATGCTGGTTTGACTGATGTTCTTGTAGGTCCTAATGCGATCGCATTTGGATCTGATAGTGTAGCTCCAAGTCGTATCTTGGTAAAGTTTGCTAAAAAACATCCTAAGTTGGTGTTAAAAGGTGGACTTGTTGAAAAAGGTGTCGTTGATGTTGAAACATTAACCACATTGTCAGCATTGCCTAATAAGGAGGGTATGATCTCCATGTTGTTAGGGTGCTTACAATCACCGATCCGTAGTTTTGCTTGTGTAGTTAAGGCGGTTGCTGAAAAGCAAGAAGCAGGATCTACTATAGAAGAACCAAAAGAAGTTGCTAGTGAAGCAGCACCAGAAGTGGCTGCTTAGTAAATAGGAGGAAATGAAAATGGCAAAAATCACAACTGAAGATCTAATTGCTTCCTTAAAGGAAATGACAATTATCGAATTAAATGACTTAGTAAAAGCAATCGAAGAAGAATTTGGCGTAACTGCTGCAGCTCCAGTAGCTGCTGGACCAGCTGTAGTTGAAGAAGCTGCTGATCAAGGACCAACAGAAGTGTCTGTAATCTTAAAAGAAATAGGACAAGCTAAAGTTGCTGTAATCAAAGCTGTACGCGAAGTAACTGGTTTAGGTTTAGTTGACGCTAAAACATTAGTAGACGGCGCACCTAAGGCTGTTAAAGAAAATATCAAACCGGAAGAAGCAGAAGAAATCAAAAAGAAATTGATGGAAGCTGGCGCGGTTGTTGAGATTAAGTAATCTAATAAAAATAAAAAATAGCGTTGTTTCGCCAAGGGGGCGATAACGTGAGTCATTATTATACAGATAACGCTGACATGTCCCATGACCGGAGAGTTATATCTTTCCGGTTTTTGGGCGTAGATTATCGCTTTGTAAGTGATAAAGGTGTTTTTAGTAAGGACAGTGTCGATCTTGGAACTAGACTATTGTTAGAAAACATCGATCATAGTTCACTGAAGGGTGATGTAGTTGATGTTGGTTGTGGTTATGGAGTTATCGCAATAATAATTGCGAAGATAAGTAAGGCTTCATTATTAGCTATTGATATTAATTCAAGAGCCATTGAACTAACAAAAGAAAATGCCGTATTGAATAATGTTAGTGTTAAGACATGTCATCATGATGGATTGTCTGGTATAGATCAATTTTTCGACACTATTATCACAAATCCGCCTATTCGTATAGGTAAAGTGAAGGTTTATCAATTGTTTGCACAAGCTTATGAACATTTAAGAGTTATGGGTGAGCTATGGATCGTGATTCGCAAACAACAAGGTGCAAGCAGCGCTGTAGAAGAATTGACAAGATTATTTGGTAATTGCGCGATAATTACTAAAAAGAAGGGATATTGGATACTTAAAGCCGTAAAAGCTTGACGTATTGCAAAAGTTCTGGTATTATAATAAATTGCATAAATATAAAAATTAAAATGGGGTTTTGTGTCCTTTTTCGCGTTACAAAACTCTCAGAAAGGTGGCTTTTATGGACAAAAATCAAGTGTATCGTGTTATCAATCTGGGGAAAAAGGCCAAGCGACGTGATTATTCAAAGGTAAGTGGCTCATTGGAGTTACCAAACTTAGTAGAAATACAAACTAATTCATTTAAATGGTTTCAAGATGAAGGTATAAGAGAAGTATTTGAAGAGATTTATCCAATCCAAAACTATAGTGGAACAATTAAATTGAAATTTTTAGATTATGAATTTAGTCAACCAAAATATAGTGCTAATGAGTGTAAGATAAAAGAAGCCAATTTTGCATCGCTTTTAAAGGCTAAAATGGAACTTGAGATCGTTGATAGTACTACAGGCGAAGTTATTACTAAGCATGAAGATGTTTACTTTGGTGATATGCCGCTAATGACAGATACTGGCACATTTGTTATCAATGGTGCTGAACGGGTTATCGTATCTCAGATCGTTAGATCTCCAGGCGCTTATTTTTCTATTGGTACTGAGGATAAGACAGGAAAAGAGGTTTATAATTCAGAGTTGATCCCAAGTAGAGGTACTTGGTTACAATTTATGTCGGATTCTAAGAAATCCGCTTTTGGTCGTTTATTAAATATTAGTATTGACCGTAAGCGCAAGATACTATCTACTATCTTATTTAAAGGTGTAGGTCTTGGCTTGAATTATGAACACAATGAAAATGCCTTTGATACAACATCTTTTAAGACATTTTTATC
>JAQUCI010000094.1 GCA_028686295.1 Erysipelotrichaceae bacterium
AATGGTTTACAAGGCTTGCTTGGAGGATTGTTAAATCAAGGTGGAGGAAATGATCTAATGGGCATGGTATCTAATTTATTGGATGCTGATGATGATGGGAATGTGATGGATGATGTTGGAGGTTTATTGCAGGGATTTTTTAAGAAATAAGACTATTCATCCAAATGGATGCTTTTTAGTGCTTATAACTTGACTTTGTTATGAATATATCCTATAAATAAATTGTATACAATTAAATAGTACAAAATAAGGAGGGAATATATGTCGATATATAAATTTGAATATACAAGTCTTGAAGGTAAAAGAAAAAGTTTAAATGATTACAAAGGAAAAGTATTGCTTATCGTCAATACAGCAAGTAAATGTGGTTTTACTCCTCAATATGAAGGACTACAAGAGCTTTATCAAAAATATCATGATAAAGGTTTTGAGATCATTGGTTTTCCATGTAATCAATTTAAAGAGCAAGAGCCAGGTGATGCCAAGGATATCTCTGAATTCTGTTCTGTACGCTATGGAGTAACATTTCCGTTATCACAAAAAATAGATGTTCGTGAAGAAAATGCTGATCCACTATTTAAGTATTTAACTAAAGAAAAAGGATTTAAAGGTTTAGGTAGAGGCATAAAAACTAAATCATTTGAATTAATGTTAAAGGCCTTATATAAAGACAAATTTGATGATGATCAGATCAAATGGAATTTTACAAAATTCTTGATCGATAAAGAAGGTAACGTTGTTGAACGTTTTGAGCCAACGATCGAACCTTTAGAATTTGAGGAAGATATCAAGAGGCTTTTATAGTGGTTGATAGTTTATTAAAGCTTGATAAGCAGTTGTGCTTTCCGCTCTATGTAGCATCAAAATCGATAATCAGTCAATATAAACCAATGTTAGATGAATTGGATCTTACATATACCCAATATATTGCGATGATGGTGCTGTGGGAACATAAAAATCTAAGTGTTAAAAAATTAGGTGAAGCTTTATATCTTGACTCTGGAACTCTTACCCCGTTATTAAAGAAACTGGAAAATAAAGATTATTTAAGAAGAGTAAGAGACAATAATGATGAAAGAATAGTTAATATAATCTTAACTGAAAAGGGTTATAACCTTGAAAAAAAAGCACAAGTTATACCACTTAAGATGAAATCATGTATTAATCTTGAAGAGAAAGAAGCAAATAGATTGTATGATATTTTATATCGAATAATAGATCAATTGAATAGCGATAAACAAGAAACCGTTGATTAAGATCAATGGTTTTTCTATATAGACGATAGATAGATAAAGTTATTTTATAAAGACAGTGAGACAACAAGTTTTGATATGATCCAACATTATCTTATAAAGGAAATTACTCATGAACAAAGATATGATTGCTTATTGTGGAATGAATTGTTCTTTATGTGTATCATACCAAGCAAGGCTTTATGATATAAATAGCCAAGGTTTAATCGACGGTATTGTTTAGGCTGCATTCCTAGAGGCAAACATTGTACATTTTTAAAAAATCATTGTGTTCATATTACAAAAGGTGAATATCGATTTTGTTTTGAATGTGTTGATTTTCCATGTAAACGATTAATCGATTTAGATAAAAGATATCGTTTAAGATATCATATGAGTATGATCGATAATCTACAGTTTATCAAAGAAAAGGGGATCGAGCTATTTATTGAAGATCAGATAAAGCAGTGGAGTTGTGATAAGTGTGGTGAATTGATTTGTTGTCATAGAAACACATGTATAAGTTGTGAATTGAAACTTTCAAGAAATAATCAAAAGAAAGGTAAAGATAAATGATGAACATAGATGAATTAATCACTGAATATCAGAAACAACTTAAAGAAGGTAAAATCCAGTTGGCTTATAAAGGCATTATGGAATTTATGAGTGGATTAAGAAGCTATATAAACGATAAGTACGACGACCTTAGCGTTGGCTCATTATATTTTGGTTATATGGATATGTCTTACTTTGCAATCACAAATACGATATTAAGATCAAAGAATCTAAAGATCGCCGTTGTGTATCTACATCAAGATAATTGTTTCGAACTATGGCTCAGTGCTACCAATAAGAGATTACAAGCGTCGTATATAAATGATTTTAAAAAATTAGATTTAAAACGATACAAGTTATCAAAATCTATGCCACATGTGGATTCGATCATTGAAGATAGATTATTGGTCAATCCCAAATTTGATGATCAATTAGGATTGAAACAAGAGGTTAGTACATCATTGATAGCGTTTATAAGTGACATATCAGCAATGCTTGATCAAGTAAAATAAACTATAATAATCATATATTTTATAAATATTGACATAAAGTAATAAGCATATTATTATATTCATATCAAAATAATTTTAAGTGAGGTGAAAAGGTGATTGATCATCAGGAGTATATACGAGTATTTAAAGCTTTCTGTGACCCTAAGAGAATAGCTATCATTGATCTATTACAAAACGGTGAGCATTGTGCCTGTGTTATTGCAGAAAGAATAGACGTAAGTCAATCAGCGCTTTCTTATCACATGAAATTATTAGTAGAGTCGGGCATTGTAGAAAATAAGGAAGTCGGAAAATGGATGCATTATCGCTTAAACAAAGAAGGATTAGATTATGCCCAACGTCTTTTAGCATCTTTAGTGATCAATGATAATTACGAAATTGTACAACAATGTAATATTCGTAAATAATTTTTTTGTTTTTCATATCAAAATAATTTGATTTAAGGAGATGATCATGACAATATTTATAAGTGTTTGGCAGTTTATTCAAGATCAATTACTAAAAATGATATGGCTTGATAAACTAGTTGTAAAATTATTACAGGTTCTAAATATTGATACTTCCACTACTATTGGTGGAGGTATTCAGTTTTTTATCTATGATGTGATAAAGATCACTATCTTATTGTGTACTTTGATCTTTGTTATTTCATTTATTCAAAGCTATTTTCCACCTGAAAGAAGTAAAAAGATATTGGGTAAATATAAAGGGATTAAAGCTAATATCATGGCGGCGCTTCTTGGAACAGTGACTCCATTTTGTTCGTGTTCATCTATTCCGTTATTTATTGGCTTTACCAGCGCAGGCTTACCAGTTGGTGTTACCTTTTCGTTTTTGATATCTTCACCAATGGTTGATTTGGGGAGTCTTGTCTTATTGATGAGTATCTTTTCAACGAAAGTAGCTGTTGCTTATGTAGTTGTCGGGTTGATCATTGCCGTAATTGGCGGAACTTTGATTGAGAAACTCCACATGGAAAAATACGTTGAGGACTTTATCTTAAAGGCGGGGAATGTGGATATTGAATCACCTACACTAACGAAGAAAGATCGTTTGCGATACGCTAAAGAACAAATGATACAGACTTTCAAGAAAGTATTTCCCTATATTCTATTTGGTGTTGGTATTGGGGCAACAATCCACAACTGGATTCCAGAGAGTTGGATTCAATCAGTCTTGGGTAGTAATAATCCATTTGGGGTAGTCTTAGCTACACTGATTGGTATACCTATTTATGCAGATATCTTTGGGACGATCCCGATTGCCCAAGCATTGATAGGCAAAGGAGCCCAATTAGGGACGATATTAGCTTTTATGATGGCTGTTACAACATTGAGCTTACCATCGATGATCATGTTACGTAAGGCGATTAAGCCAAAGCTATTAGCTTTGTTTATCGCAATTTGTACCTTTGGAATCATCATTGTTGGCTATTTGTTTAACATATTTCAGTATTTATTTAAATAAGGAGGATCATATATGAATCTGTTTAAAAAACAAGTAGAGGTTAATGAAACATCTTCAGCATCCGTTAAGGTATTAGGATCGGGTTGTGCTAAATGTAATCAACTGGAAAAAGCGACAGTTGAAGCTTTACAACAGTTGAACATGGATACAACGATCGATCATGTCAAAGATTACGCTAAGATCGCTATGTATGGGGTAATGTCAACACCGGCACTAGTTATTGATGAGAAAGTTGTTTCTTATGGTAAAGTTTTGACAAAAGATGAAGTTGTTAAGATACTACAAGAGTTAAGAGGTTAGAGATTGAGCACGAAACAATCTTTAAGTATAGGCTTTTTTGAAAGACATTTATCTTTATGGGTAATCATGTGTATGATCGCAGGTGTTATAATCAGTCGATATCTACCGATTATACCGGATTTTTTATCTAATTTTGAATACGCCAATATTTCATTACCGATTGCTGTATTACTATGGCTAATGATCTATCCCATGATGTTAAAGGTTGATTTTAAAAGTATTAAAAATGTAGGGAAAAACCCGAAGGGATTATTTGTGACATGGACTGTGAATTGGTTGATCAAACCATTTACGATGTTTGTGATCGCTTGGTTATTTTTCAGTGTTATCTTTGAATCATTGATAACACCTGAATTAGCAAGATATTACTTAGCAGGAGCGGTCTTGTTAGGAGCTGCACCATGTACAGCGATGGTGTTTGTTTGGAGTCAATTAACCAATGGTGATTCATCATATACGATCGTTCAAGTGGCGACCAACGACTTGATCATCTTAGTAGCTTTTTCTCCAATTGTAGCCTTATTATTGGGTATTGGTGGAATCAATATTCCATGGGATACACTATTCTTATCAGTTTTATTATTTGTTGTCATACCACTTATCAGTGGGATAGTAACGCGAAGTATAATCATAAAAAACAAAGGGACTGATTACTTCAATGAAGTATTCATTCACAAGTTTGATAATGTTACGATCATTGGTTTATTATTAACGCTAGTGATCATCTTTGCTTTTCAAGGACAGGTTATCATTAACAATCCTTTACATATCATATTGATATCAGTGCCTTTGATCATTCAGACCTTATTGATCTTTACGATTGCCTATAGTATTAGTCGCTTACTTAAACTGCCACATAACATTGCTGCACCAGCTGGAATGATCGGGGCATCTAACTTTTTTGAATTAGCTGTAGCAGTAGCGATTGCCTTATTTGGGGCTGATAGTCCAGTTGCTTTAACGACAATCGTTGGGGTGTTAGTAGAGGTGCCAGTAATGTTGTTGTTAGTTAGATTTGCCAATGAAACAAGGAGGTATTTTAGATATGAATAAACCAAAAGTGGCCTTTGTCTGTGTCCACAATTCC
>JAQUCI010000095.1 GCA_028686295.1 Erysipelotrichaceae bacterium
AAAATAACTTTGATGTAGTAGTCAACTTTGCGGCTGAGACTCACGTTGATCGATCAGTAGAGAATCCTGAGATATTTTTGAAAACAAATATCTTAGGAACGCAAGTATTGATGGATGCTTGCTTAAAGTATAACATCAAACGTTTTCATCAAGTATCTACTGATGAAGTATATGGTGATCTACCACTAGATCGACCTGACCTATTGTTTAATGAAGATACACCTATCCATACTTCAAGTCCTTATAGCGCATCAAAAGCCAGTGCTGATCTACTTTGTATGGCTTATCATCGCACGTTCAAACTACCGATGAGCATATCTCGTTGTAGCAACAACTATGGAGCTTATCAATTTCCAGAGAAATTAATACCGTTGATGATCAGTCGCGCCTTAGCTAGTGAAAAACTACCAGTATACGGAAAAGGTGAAAATGTTCGCGATTGGTTACATGTTTATGATCATTGCTCAGCAATCGATCTAATTGTTAGAAAAGGAATAAGTGGTCAAATATATAATATAGGTGGCAATAATGAAAGAACAAATATTGATATCGTTAAGACAATCTTAAGATTATTAGATAAACCAGAAACGCTAATAAGTTTTGTTACTGATAGACCAGGACATGATCTTCGTTACGCTATTGATTCAAGTAAGATTAGATCTGAACTAGGTTGGATACCAAAGTATGATTTTGACACCGGCATTAAAGAAACGATTCAATGGTATCTTGATAATAAAGGCTGGTGGCAAAACATTATCAGTGGTGAATATAAGGATTACTATAAAAGAATGTACGAGGGTCGATAGATGAATAAATATGATGTATTGATAATTGGTGCCGGTTTTGCCGGAAGTGTCATGGCAGAAAGATTCGCAAATGATGGCAAAAAGGTGTTGGTCGTTGATAAAAGGTCCCACATAGGCGGAAACATGTTTGATTATATTGATGATAATCAAGTTCTTGTACATCAATATGGGCCACATTTATTTCATTGCAAGGATTTCTTTGTCTTGGATTATCTAAAGAATTTTAGTAATTGGTATCCTTACGAACATCGTGTAAAAGGATATGTGAACGGTAAAGTTGTACCAATACCATTTAATCTTACTTCTATCGAAATGTTATTTGATGAAGATGAGGCAAATGCATTAAAAGAAGCTTTGATTAATGAATATGGAATGGAACAGAAAGTACCTATCTTAATGTTAAGAAAAAGCAATAACGTCATGATAAGAGGGCTTGCTGATTTTATCTATGAGAAAGTATTTAAATTTTATACGATGAAACAATGGGATCTTACTCCTGAACAAATTGATCCCAAAGTAACTGAGCGTGTACCTGTTTTCATTTCTTATGATGATCGTTATTTTCAAGATGAATACCAATTCTTGCCTGAGGATGGTTATACAAAGATTTTTGAGAAAATGTTAAGCCATCCTAATATTGACATTAGGCTAAATACAAAAGCTCAAGATATCTTAAAGATTAACTTTGAAGATCACAAGATTATCTTTGAAGGATCAGAATTTAGTGGTTTATTTATATTTACTGGACAACTTGATGAACTAATGAACTATCGTTATGGTAAGTTATCTTATCGGTCATTATATTTTGATCTACAAAGTCACGATGGTATTTACCAAGAAACCGCTACTGTTAACTACCCTACACCAGAAGCCGAACATGCTTTCACACGCATAACTGAATTCAAACATTTGATGCAAATTAAACCTCAAAGAACTACGATCGCAATTGAATACCCCTATCCATATGATGAAAATGGCGAAAAAGGAAATATTCCATATTATCCTGTCTTTACTGATGAAAATAAAACTATCTATGATCAATATGTTGAAGATATCAAAGCTTTTGATAGTTTTGTTTTATTGGGAAGACTTGCCGAATTCCGTTATTACAATATGGATGGTGTTGTGGCTGCTGCCTTAAACAAATATAAAGAGTTAACCCAAGGAAATCTTAATGATTAATGATTTGCCATTAAGTTTAGTCTTTATTATAATATCTAAGAGGTGAAGGCCTTGGATCGTAAACTATTTGTTAATTATTTTTATAATATTTTATATCAAGTGGTAACCATATTGGTACCACTTATTACTGTACCTTATACCACAAGAGTTATCGGTGACATCGGTTTGGGTGTCAACGCTTTTTCAGCTTCAATCGTACAATGGTTTACAATATTTGGTATTATGGGAATCAATAACTATGGCATAAGAACAATTGGCGCTAATCGCGATGACCGTAAAAATTTATCAAAAACTTTCTATGAAATATTCTTGATGCAGATCATTAATTTATCAATTATGGTCATTTTATATCTTGTTTTTATTACTATATACCCATTTGAGTATAAGATCGTTTATTTAATTCAAGTCATAAGTTTGTTCGCTACTATGCTTGATATAACTTGGTTCTTTTTAGGTATTGAAGAATTTAGGCTTGCATCATTGCGTAACATTTTAATCAAAATAACTGGTATAGTATTGATTTTCACTTTTGTTAAAAGTAAGGATGATCTTTTGATCTTTATCCTGATAAATGTATTGACTGCTCTATTTGGCCAATTTATCATGTTTATCCAACTACCTAAATTTATCGATAAGGAAAGGGTCACACTTAAAGAAAGCTATCAGAATCACTTTAAACAAAATATGATCCTGTTCGTTCCACAGATTGCTTCAAGTGTTTATAACGTATTAGATCAGACTTTGGTTGGCATATTAGCGACTGATTGGGAATCACAATCGGCGTTTTATCAACAGACAATTCGTTTTGTTAAAATGTTTTTATATTTTATAACATCAATTGGTAGTGTCATGTTGCCTAGAATAGCAAATATTCATAAAAAGGGTGATAGTGAAATGATAAATACCTATGTCTCTGCTACATTTAGATTGGCATTGTACTTAGCTATACCAATGATGTTTGGCATGATGAGCGTCGCTCCTTTCTTTATCCCTTGGTTTTTAGCTAAAGAGTTTAGCGTTGTTGGTACACTGATCATGATAACCAGTCCGATCATTTTGTTTATCTCATTGAGCAATGTTTTTGGTATTCAATATCTGTTGCCAACAGGAATGATGAGCAAATATTCTACTTCGATTGTTTTGGGTGCTATTGTTAACCTGATCATGAACTTGGTAATGATACCAATATATGGAGCACTAGGGGCTTGCATTTCGATTGTGACCGCAGAATTTATCGTTGTTCTTAGTCAATGGTTTTTTGTACGCAATTCGCTTACTTTGAAAGTAAAGATGAAAAGCATCTTAATCTATTTTATAGCTGGTTTATTAATGGCCTTTGCTGTTTATTATATCGGTACAATGAATAACGCTAATATCAAAACTAATCTATTACAAATTGGTGCTGGCGTTGTTATCTACATTGGTTTCTTGACGATCACAAAAGAAGAATTTCATTTTTTGATCATCTTTAAGATTAAAGGATTACTTACTAGGACAAAGCAATGAATAAACGAATACTATTTATAAACGATGAAATGACACTAGGCGGTGTATCGCGAATTCTAAACAATCTATTAACTAATTTGGATACTGACAAATATGATATCGATCTTTTGGTTTTGCATCCTCATGGCGATCTTATGAATCAAATACCACCTTGGGTAAATGTAATTAGATCATCGACTGTCTTTGAATATGTTGATCAAGATATAGAAACCTTGATAAAAAACAAAGATATCCTTGGCATCTTTAAGAAAACTATTTTCTTTATCAAAATGAAGACTGGGTTAATCAAAAAGCAAATAAGGTCTGAAAGAAAAAAGTTGTTGTTAAACAGATATGATGTAGAATTCTCCGCTAAAGAGGGCTTTTGTACTATTTTCACAGCCTATGGCGATAGTTACAACAAATTGAATTGGATCCAAACCGATTATAAAGTAAACAATTATGCTAAAAGACATATGAGACTATTAAAAGACGCCTTAAAATACATCGACATCAATATTGCTTGCTCAAAACCAGTAGCCAACGCTTTTAAGGAAGCATTTGATATCAAAAATGTCGTCGTCATACCTAATATGATCGATCAAGATAAAATATCAACCTTAGCTAATGAAGAAATCAAATGTGAACGCTTTGAAGGTATAAACCTTATCTGTGTTGCGCGTTTTCATCCTCAAAAAGGATTGGATCGCTTGATAAATGCGATGAAATACATCAAAGATCATGGTATAAAAGCCCATTTAAACTTGATTGGTGATGGACTGTTAATCGATGATATAAAGCAACAAGTAAAGAGATTTGATCTAACCAATGAGGTAGCCTTTCTTGGCTATCAAGTTAATCCTTACCCATATATCAAACAATCAGACTTATTTGTTTTATCTTCACTATATGAGGGCTATCCGACTATAGTCATCGAATCACTAATTTGCTCAACCCCAGTTTTGGCTGTGGAAGTCTCGGGTGTAAAAGAGCAAATAGTAAAAGAGCATTATGGAATGATCGTAAAGAATGAACAAGCATCATTGAACACCGCTCTATTAAAGCTATGCCGTGCTCAAGATTGCTTAAATGATTACAAGTTGAAACTATCTTCATATCGATATGAGAACGACAAAATACTAGAAGAAATATGTTATTATATCGATAACAAGCATACAGGAGACGATTATGAATAAATTAGTAGCAAAGATCAAATCCCTTGATCGAAGTAAATTGATCAAAATTTTGACAATAACCATCGCTCTGATCATATTATTGGATATGGATCAATGGCTTTATCCTTTTTTTGATAGTTTAAGCATCCCGCTTCCTTCTACTTTTCTAACATATATCTGGTTACCATTATATGTCATCTTGGTGTTTTTCGTACTTGAGCCAAACAAAAAAAAGATAATCACCATTGGCATTATCCTAGCTGTTGTCTATGGCACATATTTTATTATTCACCACTTGATCATTAAAGATTTAGCTGTAACATTGAGACTCCAAAATAACTTTTATTATTCACTTGCGTACGAATTGATCTATATGTTCATATTATTACTGCCACTTGTATTTGTCTATGCTATTTACCGCGTTAATCCCAAATTTTCAGATGTCGAAAAAATCATGGTCATGGTAGCGATGTTAATTTCAATACCCATT
>JAQUCI010000096.1 GCA_028686295.1 Erysipelotrichaceae bacterium
ATCATGGCAACTAAAGCTGGTGTTGATATCTCGATAAACAAACTAGAAGCTCATTATCTTGCTGGTGGTAATGTTGAGAAAGTAATTAACTCTATCATCGCCGCTCAAAGGGCTAATATCCCTCTTGAATTTGAAAGAGCAGCGGCAATCGATCTTGCAGGCCGAGATGTACTTGAAGCTGTACAGATGAGCGTAAACCCGAAAGTTATCGAAACGCCAATCGTTGCCGCTATCGCAAAAGATGGAATCGAACTAAAAGCAAAGGCTAAAGTTACTGTTCGTGCTAACATCGATCGTTTAGTTGGTGGTGCTGGTGAACAAACGATCATTGCTCGTGTTGGTGAAGGTGTTGTTACAACTATTGGTTCAGCAATGACCCATAAAGATGTATTAGAAAATCCTGATAAGATTTCTAAAACGGTATTAATGAAGGGTCTTGAAGCTGGTACTGCCTTTGAGATCTTATCAATCGATATCGCAGACATAGATGTTGGAAGAAACGTTGGCGCCCAACTACAAACTGACCAAGCTGAAGCAGACAAGCGGATAGCTCAAGCCAAAGCAGAAGAAAGAAGAGCAATGGCTGTTGCCCGTGAACAAGAGATGTTAGCTGCCGTTCAAGAAATGCGAGCTAAAGTTGTCGAGGCTGAAGCTGAAGTACCTAAGGCAATGGCTGAAGCTTTAAGAGAAGGACATCTTGGAGTAATGGATTACTATAACATGCAAAATGTGATCGCCGATACTAGCATGCGTAAATCAATATCAGATATCCAAGAAACAAACAATGAAGAAAAAGAGTAGTAAACCTATTAACTTAAGAAAAGCCAAAGAAGGTATTGTTTGGTCGGTAATACTGAGTGATCCAAAAGCATACAAGTATAAACATAAATCAAAAGGGAAAGCGGTTTGAAATATCAAACCGCTTTTTTATGATCAATGATCTTGATCGCTTGCTTTAGATTTGTTATCTTCACTTTATCTAAATTCCCACCGAATTCACCATCGAGCGTCCATGGAAGAGGTTCATTAGTCTCAAAAAAGATCTTACTTGTTTTTATTATTGAGATCAATGGTGAAGTCTCATCAATTCCTAACAGAAAGGATGTGATCGAACTTAATTCAATAGCTGATTTAGGTGGTCTGATCAACATCACTTCAAACAACCCATCGTTAAGCGCAACTCTGTCTTTTTTTAATCGGTAGATACCACCAACAGATAGTGTATTAGTTACCATTCCATAGATAAATGGTTCATCAAACTGTAGATCATCAGTGATGATTTTTAAATGAAACGCTTTTATGGAAGCAATACTTTTGATTCCTTCTAATACGTAGGCTAAATGGCCAACGATATTTTTTGTTTCTTGGGGAGTATTATAAGCTACATTCGTAAAAGCTCCAAATGCTCCTACATAGATAAAGAACTTATCATTAAAAGTCCCTACATCATAATTTGTAGGTTCTCCACTAACTATCAAATCCGCAGCCTTTAACATATTCTTAGATAAGCCAAGACTAGTTGCATAGTCATTAGTAGAACCAGCTGGTATATAACCTAATCTAACATCTGCTTTGCTAATCATTATACCATTGACAACCTCATTTAAGGTCCCATCACCACCACTACAAACGATCATATCATATTCTCTAGCTTTATCTTTGACTACATTAAACGCATCTAAATGACCTGTTGTCGCATGGACGTTTAAGTCAAACTCTGCTTTTGAGAAGATATTAATGATACTATATAAATGGCCTTTGATCTGAGTCATTCCTGACAATGGATTATATACAAATAGAACTTTCATTTTGTTAACTCCTAATCTAATTTTAGGTCAATAACCTTTAAAGTCAACTATCTTTAATTAAACAAAACTTATTATTTGTAGCCTTAAAAATAATATGTTAAATTTTAATTAGATAAAACAAGGAGAACGCTCATGGCAATCGGCTATGCTTGCATCAGTGTTGGTCTATTAAACAGCAGCATGAAAAAATGTCTGTTGAAGAATGCTACTGACGAAACACTAAAAGATATCACTAAAAACAATATCCTCGCACTTGAAAGACAGATTGATTACAACATTCACAACAATATCCATATGTTCAGGATAAGTTCAGATCTTATCCCATTTGGATCAAGCCCTGTTAATAAATTAGATTGGCCAAATTTATTCAAAACCGAACTTAATCAGATTGCTGAAAAGATTAAAACAAATAATATACGAGTGTCAATGCATCCTGGTCAATATACCGTATTAAACTCTTTAAATGAAGAAACTGTAAAAAATGCGATAGCTGATCTAAGTTATCATGCTTTAGTCTTAGATAGTCTAAAAACCGATAATTCAAACAAGATAATTCTCCATGTTGGAGGTGTTTATGGCGACAAAAAAACAGCCATGCAACGCTTTATCGAAAACTATCAAGCATTAGCACAAAACGTTAAAGATCGATTAGTTATTGAAAACGATGACAAATCATATACGATAACCGATGTACTATCAATTAGCCAACAAACCAATGTTCCTGTCGTTTATGACAATCTTCATAATTATCTTAATCCAAGTTCTACATTAGTTAGCGATCAGTATTGGATCGACACCGCTAGCAAGACATGGCAGAAAAAAGACGGAAAACAAAAAATTCATTACTCACAATTAAATCCAAACAAAAAAAGCGGGTCTCACTCTGAAACGATCATGATCAATGAATTTAAAACTTTTTATGATAATTTAGCTAATGATGTTGATATCATGCTTGAAGTGAAAGATAAGAATATATCAGCCCTTAAATGTATCAATACCACATCCAATAACAACCTTTTGCCCGCCATAGAAAAAGAATGGAGTCGTTATAAGTATTTAATCCTTAGTAAAAGCCAAACCGCTTATATAAAAATAAGAGAACTATTAAAGAATTTCGATAATGACAAAGTGCTTGTTTTTTACAATACGATCGAACAAGAATTAGCTTTACCAGAGGACAAAGGCAATCAGATCAATGCTGCACAACATGTTTGGGGATATTTCAAAGATCTAGAAGATGATAAACAAAGATTGCACTTTGTAAAGTTAATTGATGATTATCTTGAAGATAAAGTATCAATAAAGAAGATCAAAAACTATTTATATCGTCTAGCAATCAATCATAATAACAAGTATCTACTTGATTCATACTATTTTTATCTATAATCTATCAAAAATTCGGATCCCAAATTGACCAAGCGATTTCAAGAAGATTTCCATCAAGATCATAGAAATAAAAATACTTAGCCTCATTATCACCCTGAGTAGTTATCGAAGTAACCTTTATGCCATGATCAACCATATACGCATGACTTTTTTCAATATCTTTACTATATATCGATAGAACCGGAAATAATCTATCATTTCGATTTATATTAAGGGGTTTTTGATCTTTGGTCTCTACTAATATGATAGCAATTTTACTATTGGTGAAAAACTTTAATATGGCGATCAATGAACCTCTATCATAAAAGCGATCTCCTAGAATTAATCCCAAATTATCTTCATACCATGATACTGCATCATCAATACTAGTAGTAGGTATATATACATGCCCGATAGTTGTATGTTCAATATTACTCATTAATAGTCAACCTCCTAGATTTAATTTTTATTATAACAAAGCTAAAATTAAGTATATCAAACATATATGATAATACTCAAAAAACCCGCCAATACACTTATCGATGATCCACTGATCAATTGTAAAAATGTATGTCTTTTAAGTCTCAATGATGCAAAATAAACAATTCCCACAAAAATTATTCCAATGATCATATACCAAAAACCTAATTGCCAACCAAGCAAGACAAGTGGAGCTGTAGTACTACAAGCATGGCCACTAGCGTGATATTTAAATATTTTATTAATGATCAACAAAGCTATTACAGATATCAGATAAGAACTAAAAAACACTTTTGTGATCATAGAAGCATTACTAAATAATGACCAAATATAGCCATAGCTATAGCTAATCACACTAAAAATCATAGCAACGCTACGTTGACCTTGTCTGCGATCATTTCCTATTTTAAACACTTCACGAAACGGATATGCCAATAAAGGAAAAACAACCAGACAAACAAATAAAAGATATAATTCTACAACAGATATATCATTATGTGTAGAAAATAAAAAGACTATCGTAAATCCAGTCACAATTGGTGGTAGAGTTAATACCCTCATGATCTTAGCTATCATCTTATTCCTCTTTCTATAGGTTATTGAATATCCTATGATAGGTTTATTATATTAGTTTATAAATACGATGTCAAAGGTTATTAAATAACTTATGAATGATCAATAATAATTTGATTGCTGATTTAAAAAACTGATATTATAATATAAACATGAACAATAAAGATTCTATTAATCAAAACTATTACCGATTACCTCGTCTTGATCAAATAACAGATGTCGGTCTTTATCTTGAACAAACCGCAAAATTCATAAATCGTTACTTAATACAGTTTGATCAGGCTGAACTTACAACATCTATGATAAGCAACTATGTAAAATTAAAACTATTACCAAACCCACACAAAAAACAATATTCAAATATCCATATTGCCATACTATTATTTATTTCATTAAGTAAGTCAGTATTATCACTTGATGACATTCGTTTCTTATTATCATTTTATAAAAGTGATAATGATTTCATAACATTTTATGATGACTTTTGTGAAAAGTTAGAACAAACGATTCATGACATTTTCAATGATGGTATCGTTAACCTTAATACTAAAGAGGAAGATAAACTGGTTGATAGCTTAGTATTGACAATCGCTCAAAAAATATATTTAGACAAATATATTCATTTAAAACGCCATTCATAATACAATACTTAACCACTGTTATCACTATGTTTGCTTTATAAAAATGACTATGCTATGCTAAATTTAATATTTAAAAGTGAGAGGTGTTTATATCGTGCAAAGAATTCGTGAATCAGCGGAAATGTATTTAGAGACCATCCTAATACTAAGTCAAAAAAAAGACAGTGTCCGTTCTGTTGATGTAGTAAATAAACTCAAATATAAAAAATCTAGTGTAAGTGTAGCGATGAAAAACCTACGTGAAGAAGGTTTGAT
>JAQUCI010000097.1 GCA_028686295.1 Erysipelotrichaceae bacterium
GTGCTAGAGCTTTGATATCAGGGGTTATCTTATCAACTGATTTAATTAAATGTGCGTTAGGATCGATTTTTGGGTCTTTTGTATACAATCCATCGATATCAGTTGCTAGTATGAGCATTTTTGCATGTACCATAGCTGCGACTTGTGCTGATAAGCGATCGTTATCACCAAATTTAAGTTCATCTATTGATACGCTATCATTTTCATTAATGATTGGGATTACTTTGTGATTTAGAAGCACTTCTAATGATCGCCGAGCATTTTGATAACGTCTTTTGTCTTTAAAATCATCTTTTGTTAATAAAATTTGAGCAGTGACAATACTGTGATCATTAAATGATTTATTATATTCTTCCATTAATAAAGCTTGTCCAACAGCTGCGGCAGCTTGTTTACCAGCTATAGTAGTCGGTCTTTTCTTAAATCCTAAACGTGTGTAACCAGCAGCGATCGCCCCTGATGTAACAAGGATGATCATGTAACCATCTTGCTTTATCTTAGCAATTTGATCTACGATCTTATTCAGCTTTAAGTATGACAGGGCCCCTGATTCGTCAGTTAAGGAACTTGTTCCAATCTTGACTACGAGCAGTTTATGATAACTCATAGATAACCTCGCTTTATGATTATTAAGTGCATTATACTATATGGCATATAATTATTAAAGTAATGTCATAAGTGCTATAATCGAATCTGTGATATATTGATCGTTTAGTTTTTATCTATGATTATGGTGATTATGTCACAGTAAACTAAATTCTTGTATCATATAATCAACAGGAGGTGAAAAAATGGTAAGTGTCTTAATTATTGGAAAAGGTCCTGCTGGTATATCAGCGGGTATATACGCAAAAAGATCTGGGTTGGATGTAACGATAATAGGAAAAGACAATGGAGCTTTAAAGAAGGCTCATCTTGTTGAAAATTATTATGGTTTTATCGAACCAATCTTAGGAAATGAACTGATCGAAAATGGTATCAAACAAGCAATTCGATTAGGAATCAATGTAATAGATGATGAAGTATTATCAATTGACTATAATGAAGACTATATCGTAACGACAAAGAACAATACTTATATTGCTAAGACGATAATCATGGCAACAGGTTCACCAAGACAAACGCCAAACATAAAAGGATTAAAGAATTTTGAAGGTAAAGGTGTAAGTTATTGTGCAGTATGTGATGCTTTCTTTTATAGAGGCAAAGATGTTGTGGTTTTAGGATGTTGTGATTATGCCATGCATGAAGCAAAGGAATTAGTCAATGTAGCTCGATCAGTTACAATATTGACCAATACTGCCCCTCCACAAGGGAATGTTCCTGATGATGCTAAGATCGTTACCAAAGAGATCGCTGAGGTTGCTGGAGATGAGATCGTTGAAAAGGTTATCTTCAAAGATGGATCATGTATTAAGACCGATGGTGTCTTTGTGGCTTATGGCGTTGCTGGTAGTTCTGATTTTGCTAAAAAACTTGGTGTTATAACCGAAAACAATAAAATCGTCGTTGATGATCAAATGCGAACAAATTTACCAGGATTATTTGCGGCAGGAGATTGTATCGGTGGTGTTTATCAGATAGCTAAAGCAGTAAATGATGGATCGATCGCCGGTCTTGCCGCAAGCAAGTATATAAAGAAGTTAAATATCATAAAATAGTACTTAATGAGTACTATTTTTGATAGAATATATATAAGAGGTGGAAGATGACTAATAATGATATAAACTATTATCTACAGGAGAATATTCAAGTTTGGGATAAACTTGATAAGGATCAAAAAAATGACTTGATCGATAGTTCAATGATAAATTGTTATCAGAAAGGTGAAAATCTCCATGGAAAAGAAAGTGGATGTATTGGCACGCTTTTTGTGATGAAAGGGAGATTAAGAGTATATATATTATCAGATGAGGGTAAAGAGATCACATTGTATCGTTTATATAAAAATGAATCTTGTGTACTATCCGCATCTTGTGTATTAGCAAGCATAAACTTTGATGTTTTTATCGATGCTGAAGAGAATACGGAAGTATTGATGATCAATTCAGCAGTTGTATCACAAGTGATGCAAAAAAACCTAGATTTTGAATGTTATATATATAAATTAACTACTGAGCGTTTTAGTGATGTAATGTGGGCAATGCAACAGATATTATTTAGAGGGATAGATGAAAGGGTAGCTACAGTACTATGGGATGCAAGCATTCATAGTGATGATGATTTAATAACCCTTACCCATGAAACGATCGCAAAAGACATTGGTAGTGCCCGTGAGGTAGTAAGTAGAATGTTAAAGTACTTTGAAAGCGAAGGAATTGTTACGTTATATCGTAAAGGTATAAAGATAAAAAATAGGAAGAAACTTAGAGCAATGATCAATTAAAAAAACCGCAGTTGCGGTTTTTTGCTATTTTATAACAATGATAAGATCGCTTCTTTTGATTTGTAACCTAATGAAGTATTTTTAACTTTGCCATCTTTGATGACCATAACTGTTGGAATTGACATAATGCCAAACTGACGAGCTAGTTCAATTTCCTTATCAACATCGATCTTTACAACTTTAACATCATCTCTTTCGTTTGAGATCTGTTCAATCACTGGCGATAACATCTTACATGGTCCACACCAGTCAGCATAGAAATCAATCAGTACTGGTCTTTGTGAGTTTATAACTTCTTCCTTAAAATTTTCTTTTGTTACTTTTGTTAAATTCATATTTATCACTCCTTTTAACAATCATATAATATGACATATAAATGATAGTTTCAGTGATAAAATCACAAATAGAAAAAAAGTGATATTATAAATAAAAGGAGAAATTATGCTAGCAAGAAAGAAGAAAGTAAATTGTAATAAATGTCAATACATATATGAAGTAGAGCATATTGATTGTATATTCAGTCAGGAAGATCTTAGTTTACAACTTAAAAATCATCAGTTTTACGGTAATAAGTGTCCAAGTTGCCAAAACTTAAATATAGATGTTCATGATACTTTATATATTAATCATCAACACCGTTTCATCATCTGTTTATTACCAAACTTTAAAGAAAGCGACACTCAACAAGCAGCTATCTTAAACAAACTGTTACTTGAAAATAAGATTGATAATGATTTTGATCTTAAAAGATTAACGGTGGATCATTTACAGTTTGTTGAAAAGATCAATATTTTGGAAAGCGAACTAGATGATCGAATCGTAGAGATATATAAATATCTTTATAAAGGGAAATTACTAAAAGATTACCCTGATATAAATAAAATTCTTGCTTATTATACGGTTGATCAGCAAAAAGCTCATCTTATCTTTATTGCTGATACAGCTGATTTTCATGTTGAGTTTGATAAACAGCTTTATGATCAAATCTATAACGACTTTCATATCGTTTTAACAAAGGATGACGATTATCTATTGATCGATGATGAATGGGTTAGACTGTTTTTTGAAAAGTTGAGTGACAACGGAGGTAATTGATCATGACAATTTTAGAAACGAAAAGATTAATATTAAGAAGTATCAAACATGAGGACATTAAATATTTGTATGAAATATGGAAAACGGATTATGTACAGAAGTATAATGTCATGAAAGTTGTTCCATTTAGTGAGTATCAAGAATCAATGGAGAAAGAACTTAGCTTGGATAATCTTTGTATTGTCTTAAAGGAAAGCGATACCGTTATTGGTCATATCGCTCTGAGTGAAGATAGTATTCGTTATCGAGTGAATTCAATAATGATATCTTATTGGTTAAAACAAGAATTTAGTAATAAGGGATATATGAGTGAAGCCTTGGAAACATTGGTTGAATATCTTCTTCATACTAGAAATTATGATTTAGTTACAGCTCGCGTCTTTAGTGATAACAAAGCTTCTTTATCATTATTATTGAAATTAGGGTTTAAACAAGAAGGTTATTTAAAACATGCTGTAAGAAATTTTCAGAATGAAATATTTGATGATGTTCTGTTTGCTAAATTTAAGTAGATACACTTATTTAAACCTTTACATTGGTTATATATTTATCTATAATGTAGTAAATCCAATGAAAAGAAAAGTAGTCATTAATTAATTGCTTAGAGAGTCCTGTAAGGTGCAAATGGATCGATAGTTAGTGATGAAAGTCGTCTTTGAGGAGCTTTGATGAATACAGTAGTCAAAGACGGAACTTCCGTTAAAGAGAGTCAAGGCATTTTGGCAAATATAGGTGGTACCACGTTAAGCGTCCTAGTTGAGGGTGCTTTTTTATTTAAGGGGGTAAATATGTTAAAGTTAGAGCTACCAGAGGTAGAAACACAGAGGATGATCATTAGATCGATTAGATTATCAGATGCGCAAGATCTTTATGAGATCGCTAGTGATCCACGTGTTAATAAATATCTTTTATATCCTATGCATAAATCGCTAGATGAAACAAAAGAGATAATTAGAAAGGTATTTTTGACAAGAGTAGAACAAGGTGTTCCTTCTGCCTATGTTCTAGTAGATAAGAAGAAAAACAAAATGATTGGTACTTGTGACTTTGTTAGTATTCATTATCATGATGTAGCAGAGATCGGTTATTCGCTTAATTATGATTATTGGAATAATGGATTAATGAGTGAGGCGATCAAAAAGGTTATTGAGATAGGCTTTGATCATGTAGGTATAAGAATAATTCAGATCAAGCATAGTATTAATAACCATGCATCACAAAGAGTCATCGAAAAAGCAGGGTTTCAATATGAAGGTACACAAAGAAAATTACTTTATGATAAGACGATTAATGATTATGCCGATTGTAAGATATATAGTCTATTAAAAGAGGAATGGAGAGAAAGAAATGAAAGATTTAGCGATCAAATATGATCATCGTCGAGTTGAAAGCAACAAGTACGATAAATGGGTGAAAAATGGCTATTTTACTGCCGGTGATCTTAATAAAAAACCCTATTGTATTGTCATTCCACCACCAAATGTAACTGGTAAGTTACATTTGGGTCATGCTTGGGACACGACACTTCAAGATATCATCGCTCGTTATAAACGAATGCAAGGTTATGACATGTTATGGCTTGCAGGAATGGATCATGCAGGAATTGCTACGCAAGCTAAAGTTGATGCCCGCTTGAAG
>JAQUCI010000098.1 GCA_028686295.1 Erysipelotrichaceae bacterium
ATAGATCGACAATCTTAAGTTAAAGAATGAGTTAAGTTTGATCACATCAAAAGTTTCACTGTTCATGATCTTTCTTAGCTTATTAAGGGATAATTTGTTGATGTCAGTATAATAGACCATTGCCTTGTCAACTTGGATGAATCGATCTTTTTCAACATTAAACGGTATTTCATCATTCAGATCACGATCAGTTGTGACGATATAAAAATCATATTTATCGCTTAAACTATCCACGATATATTTAATTGATCTTATTGGTCCTCCACCCTTAACGGCTGGCAGATAATGTTCAGCAAAGACAAGTATCTTTCTTTTCATCAATAACCCTTATTAATTATATCTTTTCCTTTTGCCATACTACCCGATTAATATAATCTGTATACGATAATATGATCCTTAAAACCTTATCAGATACATTTGGCATACTGTAATCATCAACAATCCTAAGTGTGTCTATCTTTTGATCCACTAAGACATTTAAAGCTTGTAATATCCTCTTTTTCTTTAAACCTACCATCATAACAGCACCTTCTTCCATTGCCTCAGGACGTTCATGGGCTTCACGGATATTTAATGCTTTGAATTTCAAGATCGATGATTCTTCAGATATCGTGCCACTATCACTTAATACTACTTTTGCATTTAGTTGTAGTTTGATATAATCGATAAAGCCAAGAGGCTTATTGATCTTGACTAAAGGATGTAATTCTACCTTTTGTTGATCAATCATCTTTTGCGTACGAGGATGAGCACTAAAGATGATCGGTAACTGATAAGTCTTCGCTATCTCATTGATGCTGTCGATCAAATCATTAAAGTTAGAGCTTGAATTGATGTTTTCTTCACGATGTGCTGATAATACAAAATACTGATCTTTCTTTAAATCTAATTGCTCTAGCACATGACTTTTCTCTATCTGATCAAGATGTTTATGTAATACCTCAAACATTGGGCTTCCCGTCTTAATGATCCGATCAGCCAAAATCCCCTCGCTTAAAAGATACTCACGAGCGATATCGCTGTAAGTTAGATTGATATCAGCGATATGATCGACGATCTTACGATTAGTCTCTTCTGGTACGCGCTGATCAAAACAACGATTACCAGCCTCCATATGAAAGATAGGAATATGCAGCCTTTTAGCTGCGATCGCACACAGACAGCTATTAGTGTCACCAAGTATCAAAAAAGCATCCGGCATCTCTGTTCTTAAGATTGGATCGATCTTGATTAAGATATTACCAATCGTTTCAATCGCTGTACCATTAGCTGCATTTAAAAAGTAGCGTGGTTTATTGATCTTAAGGTCTTTAAAGAAAACTTCATTTAACTCATAATCATAGTTTTGTCCCGTATGTACAAGTACATGCTCAATCGCTTCACTTTGATCAAGCTTATCAATGACAGCTGATAATCTTATGATCTCAGGGCGGGTTCCAACTACGCTCATTACTTTAAGTTTCTTCATTTTTCATACCTCCAGATAATATGTATCAGGTCGCTTTTGATCAAAAAGCTCATTAGCCCACATGATCGTAACCATGTCTGTATCACCTAAGTTTTCAATGTTATGGGTATAGCCAACCGGGATATCAACTACCTGTAGCTTGTCACCACTAACAAAGTATTCGATAACCTCAGTTGAATTTATATCACGAAAACGAATAACACCCTTACCACAAACGACCAAAAACTTTTCATTCTTAGTATGGTGCCAGTGATTCCCCTTCACTATGTGTGGTCGTGAGATGTTGATTGATATTTGACCTCTATCGATCGTCTTGATAAATTCGGTAAATGAACCTCTTTGATCATTATTCATCTTTAGATCATAACTAAATCTATCGCTTGGCAGATAACTTAAGTACGTGCTGTATAGTTTCTTACAGAAAGGATCACTCAGATTAGGGACAGTATTGTCAATGCGACTTTGTTTAAAAGAGTAGATCAATTCGGCAATTTTGCCCAAACTGATCGTATATACAGTCGGAACGATGCAATATCCATCAACTTCTGTAGCACGATTAGTTAATGCTCTGATCAATTCATCTACAACATCATCTATATAAACTAAGTTCATGATAACTTTTGGATCATTTATGGTGATCTTATGATCGTTAGCGATATTATGGCAAAAGGTTGCGACTACACTGTTATAATTAGGACGACACCACTTACCAAAAACATTGGGGAAGCGATAAACGTAAACCTTGGCATGTGTTTCTTTAGCATAGGCAAACAAAAGATCTTCTCCGGCTTTCTTACTTATCCCATATGGGTTATTTAGTTCTGCTTGGATTGAAGAAGCGATCATTACCGGACAACAATTACGATACTTTTTTAAAGTATTTAATAAAGTAGCGGTTAGATCATGATTCCCCCTCATAAACTCTGCTTGATCCTGAGGACGATTAACTCCTGCTAGATGAAAGACAAATTCAGCACTCTGACAATATTTATCTAATAACTCAGGATCACTGTCTTTATCATAGGAAAAGATCTCATGTTGATTAAGGCTCAACAGTGAAACGATCAGATTCTTACCAATAAAGCCCTTAGCTCCTGTTACCAATATCCTCATAAATGATGCCAACTTTCAAGTTCAGCCTTAACATATTCTAATTGTAGTAACTTTTCTTTGATCTCTTCAATGTTTAAACGTGAAGTATTAGCCGAATTATATTCTTTATCCTCAGCTAATTTCTTATTACCTTCTACAAAGTATTTATCATAATTTAAATCACGTTTATCAGCGGGAATACGATAAAAATGACCCATATCCTTAGCTACGATAAATTCTTCTTTTGTGAGTAAGGTCTCATATAATTTTTCACCGTGGCGCGTACCAATGATCTTGATCTTGTTATGAGCATCAAATAATTGCTGAATAGCAACAGCAAGATCCTTGATCGTTGATGCTGGAGCTTTTTGAACCATGATATCACCTGCTTCGGCATGCTCAAAGGCATAGATGACCAAATCGACCGCTTCATCAAGACTCATCAAAAATCGCGTCATATCTGGATTAGTGATCGTTATCGGTTGATCATTTTTGATCTGATCGATAAACAAAGGAATGACTGAACCCCGTGATGCCATGACATTACCATAGCGCGTACCACAGATCAAGGTATCTAAAGGATTTACTGTTTTTGATTTAGCCACAAAGACTTTTTCCATCATTGCTTTGGAAATGCCCATGGCGTTGATTGGGTACGCGGCTTTATCTGTTGATAAACAGATCACTTTCTTAACCTTCATTTCAATCGCTGCCGTTAAAACATTATCAGTCCCTAACACATTTGTCTTAACCGCTTCAAGTGGGAAGAACTCACATGACGGTACTTGTTTTAAAGCAGCCGCATGAAATATATAATCAACTCCATGTATCGCATTTTTAACACTTGCGATATCTCTTACATCACCAATATAGAACTTCAATTTATCATTTTTATATAGCTTACGCATATCATCTTGTTTTTTCTCATCACGCGAAAAGATGCGCACTTCTTTAATACTACTATCTAAAAAACGTTTAGCAACAGCGTTGCCAAATGAACCAGTTCCACCAGTGATCAAAATCGTCTTATCTTTAAACATATCTATCCCTTTCTATCTTTATCAACATTTATTATAACAACTATTTGCCCAAATAACTGTTTAATCAACATTTTTTATGATATCCACTATCTTATCAACCTCATTTAGTTCAAGATCACCATACAAGGGCAGCGTTAAGATCTTATTAGCGATCTCTTTGGCGATTGGGGTGTCATGATCATCATATCGATCTTGATAACATTCAAAACTATTGGTCAAGGGATAAAAATACTTACGCGCATTGATACCATGTTGTTTTAAGCGTTGATATACTTCATCACGGCTATTTTGATATCCATCAAAGATTACCGGTAGATAAGCGTAGTTTGGTTTAACCTTCTTTTGAAAAGTAGGAAGGATAATCCCAGCAATGTTATCAAGTTTACTCATATATCGTTGTTATACTACTTTCCTTCTAGCTATCTCATCATCAATGTGCCTTAAATTACATAACCCCATGGCTGCTTGAAATTCATTCATTTTAGCATTACCACCTTCATAGATCACGGTCTCAGGTCCATTGATACCGTGATTTTTGATGTTATCCAACTTAAAGCTTAAGTCTTTATCGTTATATGTTATAGCTCCCCCTTCGATCGTATGAAATACCTTAGTCGCATGGAAACTAAACATTGAAGCATCTCCATAAGTACCAATACCTTGATCTAAATATTCAACTTTAAAAGCATGAGCTGCATCATAGATCACTTTAAGTTGGTATTTGGCTGCGATCTTGGCAATCTTATCAACATCACAGACATTACCATATACATGTACTGGTAAAATAGCGATCGTCTTATCAGTGATCAAACTCTCGATCTTGTCTGGATCGATCGTAAAATGATTTGGTTCAATATCACAAAAGATGGGAATTGATCCCTTACGGATTATCGCATGGGTAGTTGAGGCAAAGGTAAAGGGTGTGGTAATGATCTCCCCTTTTCTATCTAACGCTTCAATAGCCGCTTCTAAAGCTAAATGGCCATTGGTAAATAAGGTTATATCCTTAACCTTAAGATAATCAACTAAAGCTTGCTGTAGTGCTTTATGTTTACTTCCCATATTAGTTAACCAATGCGTATCCCATAAATCTTTGATCTCATCAATATATTCAGCAAAATCAGGCAACGAAGAACGTGTAACATTGATAACCATGATCAATCTCCTTATATCTCATCTTTCTAGTAGTTTTAATTGTTGTGATAATAGTCAAAAATCATTGCAAGTGAATCTTGGATATCAAACTGTGGTCGCCAATTAAAATCCTGATAAAATGCTTGACAATCCATGATCGATTGATGATGGCTAAACCCCTCATCAACCTTTATCATTACTGTTATTCCATATGATCTTTTAGCAATATCCTTGATGATCTGCGCTATCTCTATGATACTATAAATCTTAAAATGACCCAAGTTATAAATATGATGCCATTTTATGTTATTGAATTCTAAAAGTTAATTCCGTTTTGCTAAAGAAACGGCAATAAGTCTAAGAAAGATAAGTGATATGATA
>JAQUCI010000099.1 GCA_028686295.1 Erysipelotrichaceae bacterium
AAAGGTCAAGCTGAAGAATATTTTGGAATTGTTATGCAAAACATGTTTGTTGATTAAGTATGGTGAGATTATTAGTTTTAGATATGGATGGAACCTTGATTCATGATGATCTTAAGATTAGTGATGCTAATCATAAAGCATTATCAAGACTTATGAGCAAAGGAATAAGAATATGCTTGGCATCTGGTAGAAATGTGGCTAGTCTAATGACCTATGCACAACAATTAAAACTAAAAGATAATAATGGATACTTAATTGGTGGTAACGGACAAGAAATATACGATTGTCATAATGAAGAACTAACTAAGAAAGAAAAGATACCTATGTCTTATTGCCATAAAATTGTTGAGTATGCTTTAGTTAACAAATATGAATTTAGCGGCAATGATGATAATAACAAAAGATATTATTATCGTCCAGATGGATGTTTAACTAAAAACCGTGATTTCAAAGCATTAAATTTTGATACGACTAAAAAATATCTTGATGATGAGTGTGATATTGATAAACTAGGCATATATTTACCAAGAGACACTAATATCCAAAAACAAGTTATGAATCTAGAGAAAATAACCGATAAACAAGTTGAAATTCATGTAGTAAATTCATCGAGAATTGAATTTACAGGGAAGGGTATTAATAAGGTTGTAGCTATTAGAGATTTATGTAAGAAACTAAGCTTGTGTGATGATGATATTATGGTTATAGGTGATGGCTTAAACGATCTGAAGATGATAAGCACTTTTGATAATTCAATAGCGATGGGTAATGCATTTGACAGTATTAAAAAGGTGGCGAAGTATGTTACCGATGAATGTAAAAATGATGGTGTAGCAAAAGCTGTTTATAAGTATATACTCAATAAAAAACACTCTTAACCAAGAGTGTTTTTATTTTGGTAAATTAATATAATTTATTGATATTGGCTTTGCGCTATGATTTTACATAAGAAAAAATGGCCTATTTTGATTATAGGTGCTTTTTATTTTACCTATATTCGACTTATAGAGCCACTTCATATCAATATGGTGCGGGTGACAGGGGTCGAACCTGCATGCCTTGCGGCGTTAGATCCTAAGTCTAGTGCGTCTGCCAATTTCGCCACACCCGCTTATGCTTGTTTATTATAACAAGCCTTTATTAAGTTTTCAATCGCAAATTGTAAAATCAAAGAATTTGATGAAAGCGCTTGATAATTGTCGATATCAAAAAAGATAAAATAAAAGCGTTTTCAACTTTAATATTTACTTGTGAAATTATTGACAAGTGTTATAGATGACTTTATAATGCATTCAAGTAGTAATCGATATAAAAAGTATCGATATAGAAAGGTGTAATCATGAATGATGAAATATGTAGAAATATATCGTTAACGAGTTTAAGAAGATTACCTTCATATTTGCGCTATCTTAAAACGCAACGAGATAATGGCATTGATTATCTATCTTCAATCATTATTGCCCAGGCAATGGAACTTTCACCAATGGTAGTTAAAAAAGATCTTAGCATAGCTATCAAAGTCGAAGGTAAGCCAAAACTTGGTTATCATGTTGATTCTTTGATAAAAGATATCGAAATGTTTCTGGGTTATGACAATAAAAAAGATGCAGTATTAGTGGGAGTTGGCAGTCTTGGAAAAGCATTATTAAGTTATGAGGGCTTTAAAAACTATGGTTTAAATATAATCGTAGGATTTGATAAAGAAGTTAATGAACCAGCAATCTTAGATAAGAAAATATTATCGATTGATAAATTTAGTAATCTAACTAAGCGTATGAATATCCATATTGGAATTATTACAACAAACAAGGAAGCAGCACAAGAGATCGCTAATATGATGGTAGAAGCGGGTATTAAAGCGATATGGAACTGGGCTCCTGTTAAGTTATCAGTACCTGAAGATATCGTTGTGAAAAACGAAGATCTTGCCGCCTCATTAGCAGTATTATCTAACAGTCTAAGTGATCATCAAATAGGAGGTAGTATATGAGTCAAGATCAAGTATTGATAGATTCAATTGAAAAATTAGAAGTTGTCATAAAAAGAGTTAAAGAAGCACAAAAGCATTTTGCGAATTATAATCAATTAGAAGTTGATAAGATCTTTAAAGAGGTTGCTCTTGCTGCTAATAAAGAAAGAATTAGTTTTGCGAAACAAGCAGTAGCCGAAACAAAAATGGGTATAGTAGAAGATAAGGTAATAAAAAACCACTATGCTTGTGAATACATATATAATGCATATAAAGATGTTATCACATGTGGTGTTGTTGAGGATGATCGTGCTTTTGGTTACAAGAAAATTTATGAACCACTTGGTGTATTGGGTGCTATCATACCAACGACTAATCCGACATCTACGACCATATTTAAGATATTGATCGCGTTAAAGACGAGAAATGGTATTATCATTAGTCCTCATCCTCGAGCTAAAAAAGCAACGGTAATGGTAGCTAAGTGTCTACTTGAAGCAGCGATCAAAGCTGGGGCTCCGAAAGATATCATCGCTTGGGTTGATGTTCCATCACTTGAGATAACAAATATGATCATGAAAGAGACGGATCTGATATTAGCGACTGGTGGTCCACAGATGGTCAAAGCTGCCTATTCAAGTGGTAAACCGGCAATTGGCGTCGGTGCGGGAAATACACCTGCTATCATTGATGCTTCTGCTAATATTTGCATGGCTGTTAGTTCGATAATTCATTCAAAAACATTTGATAATGGAATGATATGCGCTTCTGAACAATCAGTCATCGTTGATAAGGTTATATATGAAAAAGTAAAAAAAGAGTTTGCGTATCGAGGTTGTTATTTTCTTAACGACAAAGAGAAGGAAAAAGTAAGAAAGACAATGATCATCAATGGTGCTTTGAATGCTAAGATCGTAGGACAATCGGCTCATCAGATTGCTGAGTTAGCTGGTATAAAGGTTGCTGAGCAAACTAAGGTGTTGATTGGTGAAGTTGATAAGGTGGATCTTAGTGAAGAATTTGCGCATGAGAAACTATCACCAGTATTAGCTATGTATAAAGCTAATGACTTTAATGATGCTTTAGAAAAAGCGGCTGCTCTTATTGAAGATGGGGGATTAGGTCATACCTCGTCTATATATATTGATCAATATCAACAAAAAGCTAAACTTGAATTATTTGAAAAACGAATGAAAACATGTCGCGTCTTGGTTAATACACCATCATCTTTTGGTGGTATCGGTGATCTGTATAATTTTAAATTAACACCATCATTAACCTTGGGTTGTGGATCTTGGGGTAATAATGCTGTAAGTGAAAATGTCGGTGTAAAACATTTGGTAAATGTTAAGACGATTGCTGAAAGAAGGGATAACATGTTGTGGTTTAAAACGCCAAGCAAAATATATATTAAAAGAGGGTGTTTAACACCAGCGATAGATGAACTAAAGATTGATAACGATCTTAAAAAAGTAATGATCGTCACCGATGAATTCTTGTTTAAAAATGGTTATACCAAGATGATAACCGAAAGATTAGATCAATTAAAGATAGATCATATGTGTTTCTATGACGTAAAGCCTGATCCAACATTAAGCTGTGCTCAAGCAGGAGCTAAACAAATGTTGAGTTTTCAACCCGATTGTATCATTGCTTTAGGTGGTGGTAGTGCCATGGATGCCGCTAAGATCATGTGGGTCTTATATGAGTATCCAGAAGTTGATTTTATCGATATGGCTATGCGTTTCAGTGATATTCGAAAAAGGATATATCAATTTCCTAAACTTGGTAAAAAAGCCTATTTTGTGGCGATACCAACAACGGCTGGTACTGGAAGTGAAGTGACACCATTTGCTGTTATAACTGATGATGAGAGTATGATCAAGTATCCATTGGCTGATTATCAGTTGATGCCCAATATGGCTATCGTTGATCCTAATCTTATGCAACATGCACCGAAGGCTTTAACTGCTGCCAGTGGCATTGATGCTTTGGTTCACGCGATTGAAGCCTATGGTTCGATGTTAGCTAGTGATTATACAGATGCTTTAGCTTTAAAAGCTATCAAGATGATATTTGAGTACCTGCCTAGAGCATATCATCAAGGTGATATTGATATTGAAGCTCGTGATAAAATGGCGAATGCGGCAACGATTGCTGGAATGGCATTTGCGAACGCCTTTTTAGGATTATGTCATTCGATGGCACACAAATTAGGCGCCTTTCATCATTTGCCTCATGGAGTAGCTAATGCTTTGTTGTTGAGTGAAGTAATGTTATTTAACAGTGAAGAAGTACCTACTAAGATGGGAACCTTTTCGCAATATGATCATCCTCATACAATATCAAGATATCAAGAGATTGCTGATCATCTAGCAATTAATGGGAAAGATCCTAAAGACAAACTAGTTAAATTAATAAATAAGATCGATCAACTTAAAACTGAAGTAGGAATCAGATCATCGATCAAAGAGTATGGTATTGATGAAGACACATTTTTAAAGAGTCTTGATGATATGGTAGAACAAGCATTTGATGATCAATGTACAGGTGCCAATCCTCGTTATCCATTAATGAGTGAAATCAAACAACTGTATCTTAATGCTTATTATGAAAAAGGAGAAAGGCAATGACTAACAAGAAGATAATCGCGGTTAGGACAAAAAAGATCGTTTATAAAGAAGACGATCAAGTAATCAAATTATTTAGTTTAGATCATGATAAAGCGGATATTTTTAATGAAGCATTGAATCAAGCCCGGGTCGAACAAACTAAACTAAAGATTCCACATATCAGAGAGGTTAAAATGTTTGATGGACAATGGGGTATCGTTTTGGATCATATCAAGGGTAAAACCTTGGCTCAACTTATGATAGATGATGCTGAAAACTATGATGAATATCTAGAAAGATTTGTAGATATTCAACTTGAGATCCACAAGCAAAAATGTCCGTTGCTAAACAAGATGAAAGATAAATTCTATCGGAAATTATTAGAAGCTGATCTTGATGCGACAACTTGTTATGATCTATTAACTAGCTTGCAATCAAAGCCTAATCATAATAAACTATGCCATGGTGACTTTGATCCAAGTAATATTATCATAACTGATGA
>JAQUCI010000100.1 GCA_028686295.1 Erysipelotrichaceae bacterium
GTGATAAACATGTTCTTCATTAAATGGATCTTTATTATTATCGATCATTTCCCCAAGTTTATTGATGGTATAACTCAATATATCTTTTACTATTAAAGGATACTGCATTATTGATTGATGTCTACGATACTCCTCTTGATCAAGGATACTGTAATGATGATCGGGGAACACTTTAATATCAAGATCATAATCAATATTTTTTAACGCTTCTCCATCATAAATGCTTGGTGATGCTAAATTGCAATAATAGTATATACCATCTTTTCTGATCATCGCGATCACATTATACCATTTATGTTTATAAAGAAAATAAACCGCTGGTTCCCTTGTTATCCAACGTCTTCCATCTGCTTCAATAACTGTTGCGCGATTTGTGATCGCAACGATCATTTCATCGTCATCCAAAACAACCAAACCTTTTGACCATGTTCGATGTAAGCTACCATCATGTTTATAACTTTGAATAAGAATTTCTGTATATTCTAGCGAATTTTCTTGTTTAATCATAGAAACATTATAATCATATAAATAATGATTGTCTAATGGTTATATATTATTTTGAATTGCTGAAGATGATCATTTTATTTAATGGTCCATTTGATTTAGTAAGTATTTTTATCAAAAGCATATTCTATAACTAACATACAAGATTATAATATGATTTTTAAGATCAATTGTTTTAATGAGTGTTATATGATCAAATATGTATATCATATGTCTAGTGATATTAGTAATACTCTTTTCAAATAAAACATGATTACTGTTATGCTCACAGGACTGATCGTAGTAATCATGTTTTTGTGAAATGATCATATTAATGTTGATTCTAATATAGATAATCATTAAAATAAATGACAAAACAAAAAGATCTTATTATTGGGTGATCGTTTGATATATCTTCTCTATCGCTTCATTATTTATCTCTTTTTGATAACCGGATTTACCTGTAATCTTTTTCATTATAAAACGTGTAAATAAGTTTAATTTGCTAGGGTCAACAACAAAACCAAGTTTCACCTTTACCAAAGCATGATCTTGTAACTGAGTATCATATGCTTTCTTGATCTGATCTTCATCAAATTTATCAGGAGCACAACCGCAAATAAATAAACCTAATTTCTTTTCAAGCAACACCGGTTTATGCTTTAAGCAAAAATCTGTAATAGGCTGATATAATCTACCAGCAAAAACAGGGCCACCAATAATAATCGTATCATACGCTTTTAAATCAATATCCTTTTCATCAAGATTCCTTATATGTACTTCATCATCAATAAAACGTTGGCTTAGTGCTTCGACGCATAAACTTGTACCACCATATTTACTTCCATAAATGATCAATATCATGATTATCCCCTTTATTTATTAATACTTATCTTTATTCTATCAATGATCAATGGCGTAACGATCAACGTTACCAATAATGTCATTAACATATAAGGAGCATTATAAGAGATTGAAGCTGGCCATGTGGTTTTCCAATAAACCGCACCAGCTATTATATGAGCTAGCATTCTTATTATATTAGTGACAATTATGCCTGTATAGACTTTGAATTTAAATAGTCTAACATTCGGAAACAATGTAGCGAGCCCATAAATACCAAATGCAAGTGGATATTCCAGTAGAAATTGCATAGGATGTTGAACATATACACCCCCAGTCAAATATTGAATAAATATTGATAAAAGCCCTGTCAAGATACCATAACGATAACCTAAATGATAAGAAGCAAGCAATAAGGCGATAACACTAATTCCAATTGATCCCCCCATTGGCATTTGTAAAAACGGAATAAGTTGAGTAATGTAATCAAGAACATAAAACATAGCTAGATATAAAGCAATATAAACGACATTCTTTGTTTTCATAAAAAACACCTCTTTCTTTTGAGGCGTAAGGAAATGAAACTCCCTACGCTAGCTTTAACTAGATCAGGTGATGAGGGTTTTGTCATAAGACATCTCAGCCATAAGGCTCCCCTGTTCACGTTGATATTATATCATATTTAGATATAATGTATACAAGGTGAACATATGAAAAAAGATAAGATTAAAGATTCCAAACTGTTATTATTACAACTTAAAGAACTAATTAATGATGAAAAAGATGTTATTGCTCAACTAGCAAACGCTTCTTCATTATTAAAAATGTTTTATCATGATGCTATAAATTGGGTTGGCTTTTATCGTCTTGTTGATAATGGTGACCTCATTCTTGGACCATTTCAAGGTAAGATTGCCTGTGTTAGATTAAAAAAGGGTATTGGCGTATGTCAAAAAGCGGTCATAGACCAAAAAACCACCATCATCGATGATGTTCATCAATTCAGTGGTCATATTGCCTGTGATGCCGAATCAAACAGCGAAATAGTAATACCTATGATAGTTGATGATAACGTTGTTTGGGTCCTTGATATCGATTCCCCAAACTATGCTCAATTTGATCACATCGATAGTGAATTTCTCACTGAATTCTGCCAAATACTCAAAGATATATTATAGGATGTCAATCATCCTTTTATTTTTGTTTTAGATAATCAACAGCGAAATCGATCGCTTCTTTAACAGAAAATAATCGCAATTGGGCATCATTGATCAACAATCGCTTCATATCGACCTGATTCTCCATTGCCAATCCTATTTCATTGAAAATTGTACTGTTTAGATCGATATCAAGATATTTTTTCCATATTCTCTTGCCCTTTATTTCTACAGCTGCTCCTTGTATGACAATTGGTCTATATCCACTTCGATACTCAGCTAAATGCAAACAAGTGCACTTACTAAAGGGTACACCGATCAATAAAACATAAGCATCAAGATCATATAGGCGGGAAATTGGCGAATCTTCACCAAGCGAAAAATGCAATGGATGTCTATCACATATCAGCTTAGCATACTTGCCACGAGCAACATATGCTAAAGACGGATTATTCGAAACGATCGCCCCATCTCTTCTTCGGAAATTTTCAACTATCACACCCATATCTACACCATCTGACTCTTTTTTATCAAAAGCCGGTGTATTATCACGTACTATTTGATGCAATTCATGATCTATCGCTGGTGTTTCCCAGATAGTTGGATCACAATTATTAGCATCTTGTAGGGGCATTACTAGTGTTCCTTCATAACCGATAGTCTCGATCAAAGCATTAACAACTGCTTGAGCTCCTCCTATCACATAACCAAAAGAGCTAAGAGCAATATGGGTTTCTAATACCATCTTATCTTTAACACCTAACTCTTTTAATTTTGTTACTAGTTCGCCTTTAGTAATTGCTTTTTCAATCGTTTTTTTCAACAAGTCCATTCTCCTTTAGCAAATCTACTAGATTGCGATATTGGATAAACCCAACTCTTTCATCTTCTATCTTTCCATCAACTATGAAAAATGAATCCGGTGCATCAGTTAGATTATCTAAATAATCTTGTGATAGTTCATCGTACTGATCCTCATATTCATCAATAACGATATGATAGACTACCACTTCATAGTTTTTAACTAATTCATCAAGTACTTTAAGATACTCTGCGCATACAGGACAACTAGATAAAGTAACAACTAAAAACATATCTTCTTTTTGTTTCATCATCGTGATGATCGAACTTGGATCAACGCTAACTTCAGTTCCAATATACTCCTCTTTCGGCTTCTCAGTACACCCCATTAGAAGAAATACTAAACATATTAATAAAAGTCTTTTGATCATAGGATCTTAACACCATGCGCAATACGACTTGCAGCACTTGCTGCTATAGCTCCAACAATATCATCTAAAAATGTATTACATACACCGTCTACTTTTGAATTCAAAGATTTAATGATACAGGGTTTGTCCTTGTCGATATAACCAAAATTAGTTAATGCAATCGAACCATATAGGTTACATATACCATAAGCCAATACTTCATCAACTCCATATAATGAATAATCACTCGCTAAAATATGGTAAAGATAATCATCTTTTATTTCTTTTCTTTCAGTTGCCATATCCAAATAGACTCCAGTAATGATCGCATGTTGAACTTCCCGTTTCCGAATAACGTTCTCAACCGCTTCACGCATAACAGCGGTTGATGATAGATCATAACCTTTCTGAAGATAAGCTACACATTCAACGATGTCATCAATCTTAACACCACGTGATTCTAATAGTTCTATACATCTAAAATACATATTTATATCTCCTTTTATATATCTTCAAAGACTAACGTCTTCTCATTTAAAGTACGTTTTAGATCTGTTATATCTATACCATCAACAACCGTTTTCTCATTCATTAAAGTTAATCTAGCTAAGTTTGCAGCGTTATTAAGTTTCTCCTTAAGTGATAGTTGCTTTTTATAGCTATCAATGTAACCAGCCATAAAGGCATCACCAGCACCGTTAGCGTTGACCACCTCAACATATGAATGATAAGCCCATAAATATTCTTTGTTATCGCTAGCTATTATCCCATCTTTGCCTAAAGTTATAACTATTTCATTAATTCCATGACTTAAAAAATAATCTAATGTTTGATAAGCAGTAAACTTATCTTTTATCTTTATTCCACTAAGTTTTTCAGCTTCCAAACGATTAGGTTTTAGCATAAATATGTGCTTTAACTCATCCTTTATTTTGTCAGCTTTAATCGTGGATATCGGATCGACAAAAACCGGACATGAAGCATTAGTCAAAACATGATTAATAGTTGTTTTATCAAGATTGGTATCCATTACGATAATATCACTTTTTTCAATCTCTAATAGAACTTTATTGATGTGGCTTATACTAAGCATATGGAGTATTTCCATATCGGCAACGCCAACTAACAGATCACTATTATCATCAAGAATTGATAAATAAAAAGACGATCCTATCTCACTGATCAAACTCAATGAAACATCAATTCCACACTTCTTACAATCATTTATCAATAAACTACCAAACACATCGTTAGCAAACACTGTAACCAACTTTACCTTATTACCAATTATTGAAAGATTATTAGCAATATTACGAGCAACACCACCAAAAGAATAACTAATCTTTCCAATGTTTGAGTCTTGTAAGACAAGTGAAGATTTTGCTTTA
>JAQUCI010000101.1 GCA_028686295.1 Erysipelotrichaceae bacterium
TTCATAAGTTTTAATCTTTCTTCTTATCTTTTGAATAGCATTATCAACATCTTTACTAGTTATTGATAAGTGTCTGGCTATTTCTTGATATTTATAGCCCTGAATGCGCATATTGATAATCTTTGACTCTCTGTCATCTAATATTGATAAATATGATTCGATCATCAAATGATATTGTACATCATAATGGTTTTCATCAGCAATAACCTCATGTAAGCAAAATCGCTCATCTTCATTGATAATACTGTCTAATGATACCAATAAAAAAGAGCTTTGGTAGATATTTCTTGAAAAACGTTTTACAAATGAGTTAATCTTCCTACTTATACATACCTTAGCTAAACAATACAAAGGAACATTCTTATCCTTGTCAAAATTCATTATCGCATCATGTAATGCGATAAGCCCTTCTTGATACATATCATCTAGATCAAGATCGATATAACGATGTCTTTGCTTGATCTGATATACCAAATACCATATTAATCTTTCATAACGCTTAAGTAATTCTTTCTGTGCTCCATAATCATTATCATGATACCTTTTTATTAAATCATAATCCTGATTAAGTTGGCTCAATCTTTCACCCTTTCTATTTTAGTGGATAACGTTGGTCAAAGATCTGATAAAGAAGAACACCAGTAGCTACCGATGCATTTAATGAAGTTATCGTCCCGACCATCGGCAAACTTACGCTAAAATCGATGTTTTCCTTTACAAGTCGTGATATGCCAAAACCTTCTGAACCAATAACTAATACAAGTGGCATATTATAATCAACTGTACGATAATCTTTAGCCTCTTTATTATCCGCTCCACAGATCCAATATCCCTTTTTCTTTAACATTTTTATCGTTGATGTTAGATTAGTCACTTGAGCCACTCTTACAGTGTCGATTGCTCCAACTGAAACTTTGGCGACAGTTGGATTTAAGCCAACTGAGCGATCTTTCATGATGATTACTCCGTCTACACCAACAGCATCACAAGTTCTTAAGATAGCTCCAAGATTATGCGGATCTTGAATACCATCTAGCATTAATAATAAAGGCATTTTATCCGAAGGGATCATCTTTAATAATTCCTCGATACTATAAGTTTGATAATCATCAATCTTAGCTATTACTCCCTGATGTCTTGTGTTAACCAACCTATCCATATCTTTTTTATTTAAAAACTTGAACTTAACATTCTGCTTTCTTGCAATACCGACTATTTCCTCGTTCTTGCTGTTTTCCATTACATAAAGATCATATATTTTCTTCTGATCTTTCAATAACTGCATAACGACATTTTTACCATACACATATTGTGCCATAAGTTAACCTCACTTTTGTTTCAATTAAGTTCCAAATTACTACTTAATTGTGGAATTCATAAAGATTGTAACATAATATTTCACAAGATTCTCGTATTCCATCGCCTTTAATAGATTGTCAGTTATAATTATTGGTGTTAGAATGAAGAAAAAATCGAGGTAATAATATGTCCACAAAAAACAGGGTAAAACGCTACGAACAAGAGATTATCAAGACCTTATCGGAATTGGTTGCTTTTGATTCTGTCAAAACTTTGCCCACAGAAGATGCTCCATTTGGCATCGTTAATAAAGAATGTTTGCATAAAGCACTAGAACTGTGTCAAAAACATGGACTAACACCCCACAACCTAGACAACTATATCGGTTATGGTGAAGTAGGAAGTGGTGATGAAGTAATCGGTGTCTTAGGTCACTTGGATATTGTTCCTGCAGGCGAAGGTTGGGATAGTGATCCATTTACATTAACTGAAAGAGATGGAAAACTATTTGGTCGAGGCACAAGTGATGATAAAGGAGCTGTTGTAGCGTCTTTATTTGCCCTGCAAGTTCTACAAGATGAAGGTTATCAATTCCCTAAACGGGTTCGTTTGATCATGGGTTGTGATGAAGAGTCAGGTTCAAGTTGTTTGAAGCACTATGTTGAAAGGGAAGGCCATTTCCAATATGGCTTTACACCAGACGCGCTTTTCCCTGGTGTATTTGGTGAAAAAGGATCGCTTGGAGCCATCATTAGCTACGATTCTTCAATTATCGATATTAAAGGAGGAGTAGCTCCCAATGTTGTTTGTGATCATTGTATCACTATGGTTGAAAAAAACAGTCTAGATGTTGATCGATTCCAACAAGCTTTGATTGAAAAAAATATCAAATTTAATATAACTAAAAAAGAAGATATTATCATCCTCGATGTTCAAGGAGTCGCAGCCCACGCTAGCACTCCAGAGAACGGAATAAACGCTATCTCCTTCACAATGGAAGCTTTACATAAGGCTGGATTCGATGATCCTTTTGTTAATTTATATAATAAATTGATTGGATTAAAAAACAATGGTTCTCTATGTGGTATCAATCTTAGCGATCAATATGGATCATTAACATTAAACATTGGCGTAATAAAAAAAGAAGGCTCAAAGATTAATGCTTCTGTTGACATTCGTGTTCCTATCACCTTAAATAGTAACGATATTGCTAAAAAGATGAGTGAGGCGTTTAGTATTTATCCTGATTCACTGTCTATAATCCGAGTTGGTCCATCACTGTTTTATCCGACTGATAGTCCTTTAGTTAAATCTTTAGTAGCTGCTTATCGTCAAGTTACCCACGATTATACTTCAATCCCAACCACGATGGGTGGTGGAACTTACGCGAAAGGGATAAATAATTGTATTGCCTTTGGTGGTGAATTCCAAAATGAGGAAAACTGTCACATGCATGATGCTAATGAGTTTATCAAAATCGAAAACTTACTACTTCAAGTTGAAATATATGTCCAAGCTATTAAAAATCTCTGTCAATTATGAAAAATAATCCTTACGGATTATTTTTTTCAGTCATTAATCTAAACATCTGATCAATTCGTTTGTATTCTCCAATCAAATGCCAATATCCCCATAACGCTTCAAGACCTGTTGCCATCCGATATTGATTAACATCTGCATTTTTGGGTATCGTATTGCTCTTATGGTTCCTACCTCTTTTATATATCAACATTTCTTCAGTAGTCAATTTATCAATGATAAACATCATGAAATTTGCTTGGGCTCTTGCACTTACATATTCAATACTCATTTCTTGTAATTGCTTAGTATTGGTATAACCGTGATTGACCAAATACTCCCTTACTTTCAATGTCATAAGTGCATCACCTATAAAAGCTAACGTTGCTCCATTTAACTGTTTTATATCGATCATATCAGTTCTTTGTCCATTAGTTCTTTTCGATAATGATCAGCGCTAGCAAAATCTTTATTAGTTCGTGCTTTTTCCCAATTCATAAATAATTCTTTATCTTCGCTTGATAAAGACAATTTTTCATATTTGATACCCATAACATCGATCATCGATAATAATGAATTACGTAATGCTATAACATTGTGCCAATCAATATCTTTGTTTCGCATTGCTTTATTTATGCTTTTAACTGTCTCAAATATTTCCATAAACCCATTAGGAGTATTGATATCTTCATTCATAGCTGATACAAACCGATTTATACTACTTTCATCATTTTGATCATGATCCTTGATATCCATTAATTGTTGTTTTACATCAATTTGCTTTAAAACTAAAAGCACTTTATTCAATTCAGTCTTAGCTGTTTCTACAGTCTGATCAGATATGTTTAGTGGCATCCGATAATGAGCCGATAACATTAACCATCTAACAAGATTGCCACCAAGATCTTTAATAAAGTCTTTTGCCCACACAACATTCCCTAAAGACTTACTCATCTTTTCACCATCAAAATTTAACATTCCATTATGAAGCCAATAATTAGCCAATGGTGAATGACAAATAGCCTTTGATTGTGCGACTTCATTTTCATGATGCGGAAACTTCAAATCCATTCCACCCCCATGAATATCAATAATGTTCTTACCAAAAACATCATTTATCATAACAACACACTCCGTATGCCAGCCTGGTCTGCCTAATCCCCAAGGAGTTTGCCATTTTATACCCATGTCAGTAGTTTTCCACAAAGCAAAATCTAATGGATTTTCTTTTTTAGTATTCTCTTCGATTCTAGCTCCAACTTGTAAATCCTCGAGTTTTTGACCAGATAACTCTCCATAATTATCTATTTTACTTACTCTAAAATAAACATCTCCATCAATCACATAGGCATAGTCTTCTTTAATCAATTTATCAATAAAAGCAATGATCTCGTCCATCGTCTCTGTAACTCTTGGAGTTTCATCGGGCAATTTAACATTAAGACTCTCTCTTACATTTTGATAAGCATCTATATAACGTTGAGCAATCATCGCTTCTGATAAATTCTCTTGATTAGCTTTATTAATGATCTTATCATCGACATCGGTATAATTTGAAACATATTTCACTGTATATCCTTGAAGCTGAAAAAGTCTTCTCAATGTATCGAAAACGATCATAGGCCTTGTATTACCCAAATGTGGATGATTATAAACCGTAGGCCCACAAACATACATATCCACATGGCCTTTAGTAATCGGCACAAATTCTTCAATCCCATTGGTTTTACTATTATAAAGTTTCATGATTTCTCCTTAGCATTAAAAAACGTTCACACAAAGACGCAAAGGCGCGGTCCCACTTTGTTTGAACGATGTTCCACTCAAATCCATAACGCTGATATGCGTATTAGTCATCCCAATCCCTCAAAGGTGCATTTCTAAATTGATCAATCAATCTTTCCACCAAACAGATTGTCTCTTTAAAATGATCCAACTTATACTTAGTCTCTTCATCGGTTTATTAAATTATATCAAACCCGCTCTTAATAGACAACAGATAAGAATTTCTTCATTTTTAGCACTCTAATGTTGACAGTGCTAATTTTCGTGATATAATATAAGTACAAAGGGGGGGATATTAGATGAAACTAGTACCTAGAAATAGCGGTTATGGTTTAGATTTATTCGATGATTTATTCAACTTTCCGGTATTCAAGCCTCTAAACACACGTGATATAATGAAAACTGATATCAAGGAATTTG
>JAQUCI010000102.1 GCA_028686295.1 Erysipelotrichaceae bacterium
GGGTTATCAATTAGTTACCGTATCTTAACTATATGAATACAAGGGAATAACCCTGGAAAATGGTACTGTTTATTATGCAAGCGATCGATATAAAAAATAGGTTTTAACCTATTTTTTTTTGTTATAGATGTCTTCAATTAATAAAGCTCGCTTTTTTTCCATGTATAATACTTCTTCATTTTTAAGGGTAATCGCATATGTTCTTCTTGAAGAATTTAGCTTTTCGATACTTTCTAGGTCATCAAAGAAAATATATCTTTGTTGGTATACAAAACCATTATCATTGTAATAAATACGTTTGAAAGTGATACCTAATATAACGTTAGCCAAAAACATCGCTGTTAAGACGATAAACATCGCTTTTTCGGTATTATCGTTACTTATAAAGTTTAAGATCAAAAACAATATGGCAAGTGATGCTTGTGAAATATACCATGCCCAAGAACTTTCTTTATAATCAAGAGGATTCCCATCAAGTTTATTTTCAGTAATAAAATCGTTAAATTTCTTCAAACGATAAAATTGGGAAGCAATTATCACAAATGCGACTATATAACCAAAAATAACGATCATCTTATTATTCTCCTATCATCTTATTAAGATCATTTGCCCAAAGTCCACTGTTGACTCTTTTTAACCCAATTACCATTCGTGTTAATTGTTCAGCTTGCACGATCAATAAGACCAAAGCAATATTGGTGATTCCAATAAAATTAACCGAAATAAAGGCCAAAGGGATACCAACTATCCACATGATACCACAATCTAGCACGGAAATGATCTTAGAATCTCCTCCGGAACGCAAGATAGAAAATATCATGAAGTTGAATAACCGCATCGATAGTCTGAGCGAGAATACTCTTACGATCCAAGTTGCAGTAGTGAATATAAATGGATCTTTAATATCGAAAAGGGCGATCATTGGATTAGTGAAGATGATCATGATCAAGACCATAAAGATAGCTAAGATAAATGAGAGACCGATGAAATGATCACAGTCTTTTTTTGCTTGTTGGATCTTTCCTTGTCCAAGAGTAGCTCCAAGCAAGATCGATACTGCTGAACCATAGCCATAAATCACAAACTGAAACATATTATTGATCTGATTACCAACATAGTAGGCTTCCATAGAATCGGTTCCTAATTGACCAAAAGCTTTGATAAACATCGTCATTCCAAATCCAAACAAAGCTTCATTAAAAATTAGGGGATAAGTCTTGTTTAAGATTGTCATGATTAATTCAGGATCTAATTTAAACATTTCTTTGAAAGTTCCAATGAAGGGTTGTTTAGTTAAGTTTGCGTGAGCTAGGTATAAGACTATTGAGATACAATGAGCACTAACCGTGCCGACAGCGGCGCCAACAACGCCAAGTTCAGGGAAGATCCATATACCAAAGATCAGCACATAATTCAGGAAAATGTTTATTAGGCCAGCGGTGACTGATATTTTAAGAGAGACATCTTGACGCTGGATACAACGATAGATGGAACCAAATGCAAAATTGATGCCATTTAAGGGCATTGAGAACATCGCTACTTTAAGATAACGTAACGCCATATCGACAGTATAAGTATCATCCATATAAAAACTTAGTATCTGTCTACCAAAAAAAAGAGCGATCATTAACCACACAAGACCATTTATTAATCCAAACATGATGCTTAATCCAAATGATTTTTTTAATTTATTAAAGTTGGAAGCGCCAAAAAATTGTGCAGAAAACATTGAAACGCCGCCAATTGCGCCATAGTTGATCATGCCACCTAGCATATCTAATTGTGATGCGGTGCCAACTGCGGTCATCATGTTGATCCAAGATACCATCATGCTATCGATGATCTGCATCGTTCCCGTTAACATGTTTTGTAAGGCGATGGGCAAAGTTATCTTAAGGGTCTTAATGTAAAATTCTTTCGGTGCGATATATTTTTCTTTCAGAGTTTCTGTCATCTTTTTCATCCTTTAAACTACCCTATTATAACAGATAAGGATAACTAAGAATAGAAAGTTTTTAATGTTTTCAATGAAAATACTAATGACTTTTCTGTTATAATGATAAAGAAAAGAGGTAATATGTTTAAGATAAAGATTGAAGAAACAACTAAACAAAATATTATCGCTTTAACGATATCAGGTGCGATCTTGATCTTGTTTTTCTTAGCGATCGATAATATTGATTTTATTAAGGTTTTTATTAGTAGATCATCCTCAATTCTCATATCTTTCATTCTTGGATTCTTTATCGCTTTTGTATTGAGTCCACTAAATAAAATGATTGAAGGACAGTTGATCAAATTGTTTAAAAACAAGACTCGTGCTTGTCGTATCGTTTCATCAATGATCAGTTTGATCATTGGCATGACTTTATTTACCTTCTTTGTGATATTGGCTTTACCACAACTTGTAGATAGTTTGTTAAAGATTATGGATATCTTACCTAATTATCTTGAAATGGCTGAGAATATATCTGATGAATTATTGTTAAAACTGAATGTTGATCAGACGTTGGCAGATGTGATCGCCAGTTATTCTGATGATCTTTTTAGTAGTTTTATGGATCTAGCTAGTAAATATTTGCCAGAGATCGTCAATTATTCGATCATCTTTGGCTCAACAGTGCTTAAGTTTTTGATCAGTTTGATCATAGCTCTTTACATAATGATCGATAAAGAGCGTTTTGCTTTACAGTTCACTAAGATGAGCTATGCTTTCTTGAATAAACCGCAAGCGGATGAGTTACTTAATTTATCTCGTGTCAGTTCTAATGTTTTTAATCGATTTATCATTGGTAAAGCTTTAGATTCATTGATCATTGGAGCTTTTGCTTATCTTGGGTTAACCTTAATGAATATGCCTTTTGCTTTACTGTTGAGTTTGATCATCGGTGTTACCAATATGATCCCAGTATTTGGACCATTTATTGGAGCCATCCCTGGAATATTCATTTTGTTTATCATTGATCCGATCATGGTCGTATGGTTTATAGTGTTTGTCTTGATCCTTCAACAGATTGATGGAAATATCATTGGTCCAGCTATCTTAGGTGATAGTCTTGGACTACCTACTTTATGGATAATGTTTGCGATCGTTGTCGGTGGTGGTTTCTATGGTGTTTTGGGAATGTTTTTTGGAGTACCGGTGTTTGGTGTGATCTATTTCTACATAAAAAGAGCGACTGAGCGTCGGTTAATAAAGAAAAATATACTGCTTGATGAAAAAAAGAACTAAATATTAGTTCTTTTTAGAATACATCTAGAACCACTTGAGTAACACCAGGCACTTCTTCGATCAAAGTTGCTTCAATACCTTCTTTTAAGGTGCTATCTAAAGCCATGCAGTCAGTACATGCTCCGAGCATGCGTACTGTAACTACTCCATTTTCGTCAACTTTGACAAATTCGACATCGCCACCATCTCTTTGGATGTATGGACGGATCTTTTCTAATACGTTAATAATTTCTTTTTCCATATTTTTTACCTACCGTGACATTATAACACAGAATAATTATACTGTGTGTTATAATGATCAAGGAAAGAAGTATGGTATGAAAAAGTTGACTATTGGGATGATCGTTGAAGGTAAGATTAGTGGTATCCAACCATATGGAGCCTTCGTGATGATTGATGAAAATAGAACTGGTTTGATCCACATATCAGAGATTTCACATGGTTTTGTGAAAGATATTAATGATTTTGTCAATGTTAATGACAGAATTAAGGCTAAGATCATTGATGTTGATGATAAAAATGCTCAGATCAGTCTTTCATTGAAAGCTTTAAACAGTAAAGTAAGAAAAGAGAACATCAAGCATCATCGAAAACCTTTAGTCATGAAGATTGGATTTAAGACAATCGAAGAACAACTACCAATATGGATTGAAGAAACAACAAAGGAGATGAACAATGATTAATTTAGATCTATCAAGAGCAGTTAGTCAGGCAGAATTAAGACAGTATGAATCAGTAGTTAATGAAATTCATGAGATGATAATCAATAAAAATGGGCGTGGCAGCGATTTTTTAGGTTGGATCGATTGGCCTTTAAACTATGATAAAGATGAGTTTGCGCAAGTTAAAAAAGTAGCCAAAGATATAAGAGATAATGCTGATGTCCTATTGGTTTGTGGAATTGGTGGTTCTTATTTGGGTAGTAGAAGTGCCATAGAATGGTTAAAAGGATTATATAGCGATGATCATCTTGAGATCATCTTTGTTGGTAATAGCTTTTCGGCGAACTACCTAAATCAAGTGATCGATCACATTAAAGATAAGAGTATCTATCTTAACGTAATCTCTAAATCAGGAACGACAACAGAAACAGCTTTGGCTTTTAGAATCCTAGAAGATTTAGTAATTGCTCGCTATGGAGTTCAACAAAGTAAAAGAAGGATAATCGCGACAACTGATGCTAATAAAGGTACATTGAAGACGTTAGCTGATCTTAAGGGGTATCAGACATTTACGATACCCGATGATATTGGTGGAAGATATTCCGTTTTAACATCTGTAGGATTGTTGCCAATCGCGGCTGCGGGAATAGATATTGATCAAGTCATGGCTGGCGCTTTAAAAGCTATGATAGATCTTAAGGAAAGAGATTTGAATAAAAACTTAGCTTATCAATACGGCGTTGCCCGTCGTATCATTGAAAAACGTGGTAAAAGTGCGGAAATGTTAGTAACGTATGAGCCACAGATGGTAATGATCGGTGAATGGTGGAAACAATTGTTTGGCGAATCTGAAGGAAAAGAAGGAAAAGGTTTATTACCGACTAGTTGTTGTTTTTCTACAGATTTGCATTCAATGGGTCAATTTATCCAAGAAGGAACTAAATGTCTTTTTGAAACGATCTTATTAGTTGAAAAACCGCTTAGTGATATCGTAATAAAAGTTAATCAAGAAAATCTTGATAATATGAACTATCTTGCAGGTAAAAC
>JAQUCI010000103.1 GCA_028686295.1 Erysipelotrichaceae bacterium
TATCTTTGTTTTATTTGGCTTAACGCTCTTTTTACTAGGGGTTGAACTTGGAGTTGAACCTATTGGTAAAATAGTGGGATCAATCATCATTAAAATAAACAAAATTTGGTTTGTTGTTTTTACTGGGTTAGCTTTGGGTTTTGTTATCTCGATCGCTGAGCCTGATTTGCACATCCTTGGTTCACAGATTGAATTTGTGACATCTGGAAATTTGGGTCGAATGACGATTGTTATCGTTGTTTCTGTAGGAATAGCTTCTCTTTTATCATTTGGTTTATCGAGAATATTATATAATATATCACTCAAATACATTATGTTGATCTTATATTCTATAATTATGCTTATGGCCATATTTGTATCAAATGATTTTATGGCAATTGCATTTGATGCTTCAGGAGCTACGACTGGCGCTTTGACAGTTCCTTTTATGTTAGCAATCGCTATGGGAGTATCTTCCATGAAGAAGGATAGTAAGGCCTCGGAAGCTGATAGTTTTGGACTTGTAGCAATTGCATCAACAGGAGCCATCATTGCCGTATTGTTTCTAGGAATAATATTTAAGGGCGGTATTAGTGCAAGTGATGTTACTGAAATAAGTCAACCTGATGGTATTATTTGGCCTTTTTTATTAACATTATTGAATATGATGAAAGAGATGATCGTAGCTTTATTACCAATCTTGAGCTTATTCATAATCATTCAATCAACAAAATTCAAGGTTAAAGCGAAGAGACAGAAAAGAATAATAACAGGTATCCTGTATTGCTTTATTGGTTTGTCGATCTTTTTAACAGGTGTTAATGCTGGCTTTATGAATATGGGTCGTTTAGTTGGTTATCAAATCGGTGTCAATGGTAATGTTTGGATAATGATTGTAGTATCTTTTTTGCTTGGTTTATTTACGGTACTTGCAGAACCAGCCGTACATTCATTGACCAATCAAATCGAAGAAGTCACTAGTGGTTATGTTCATAAAAAAACAGTATTGATTGCTTTGTCATTGGGAATTGGGACGGCGATTGCTCTATCTGCGGTAAGGATACTGGTTCCTGGATTACAGTTGTGGCATTATTTACTGCCGGGTTATTTAATTTCAATTGGTTTGATGTTTTTCGTTGATAATCTTTTTGTTGGTATTGCATTTGACTCGGGTGGAGTTGCTTCTGGTCCTATGACGGCTACTTTTATCCTAGCTTTTGCTCAAGGTCTTGCTATGGCAGTTGATGGAGCCGATGTATTGATAGATGGTTTTGGTATAATAGCAATGGTAGCGATGACGCCAATCATCACTCTGCAGTTGCTAGGTTTAATCTACAAAATAAAAGCCAAGAAAGGAACGTAATCTTATGAATGATATGAAATATAATTTACTCTATGTCATAGTAAATAAAGGATTAGCTTCACGCATCTTACATTTTTCAAGAGAGAATGGTGTAATTGGAGGCACAATCTTAAAGGGTAGAGGAACAGTCAATGATAAACTGTTAAAAACATTATCATTAGATGATATAAAAAAAGAGATAATCATCATGGTAATGACACAATCATTGGCTATAACAATCATGCAACTAATGACAAAAAAATTCAAATTCGATAAACCCAATAAAGGAATTGTATATAGTATTGATGTTCAGGGAATTTGTGGATCACGAAGTTGTCAGTTAGATAATGCAGAACATGAAGGGAGTAAAGTTGGTATGTATCAATCAATAATGATCATTGTAGATAAAGGGAAAGCTGAAGATGTAGTAGAAATTGCCGCTAAAGCGGGATCTAAAGGAGCAACCATCATAAATGGACGAGGATCAGGAATTCATGAGACAAGTAGAGTCTTTGCCATGGATATTGAACCTGAAAAAGAAATAGTTCTGATTATTAGTAAATCTAGTGATACAAAAGATATAGTTCAGTGTATCAAAGAGAATTTTAATATTGATAAACCAGGGAATGGTGTTATTTTTATTCAAGATGTTAGTGAAGCTTATGGATTGTTTGAATAGGAATAGGTTGTCAAACATCTATAAAAGCCTTATGATGTACTTAATAATGAACAGGAGTTTATTTATATGGCACAAACTCTTAAAGATGAAGTACGTAAACGTATTGAGCAAGCGGCTATTGGTCAATTAGTACAGAATGGTATGCATAAAACTAATATGCGTGATATCGCAAAAAATGCTGGGATTACTCCTGGTAATCTTTATCGTTATTTTCCAAGCAAGGATCAATTGATCATTAGTATCACTAAACCTATTATTGATGGAATTAACATTATCGTACAAAAAGAAACAGGTATTGACATAGATCTTTCACAGAAACAACGCATTCTACCTAAGACACCAATGGGCATGAATAAATTAACATATATGGAGTTAATATTAGTTGAAAAATTACGTAACGCTTTGATTGAGATTGGAGAACTTTCTGTTGCTTATCCTTTACAAATGATGATCTTGCTGGATGATTCAATTGTTAGTAAGCATCTATATCAATGGGGGATATCGATAATTCAAAAAGCGTATGATGATCTGTTTGAGACGATCAATATTGAAAGTGATCAGATAAACATCATGATCAATGTTGTAACGATGTCGTTTTGTGAAGGTGTTGTGGAGTTATTGAAGGCATTATTGAATGATAAAGATCTAAATTCATATATATCAATGCTGGATAGTTATCTCTTTATCCAAAAAGCTGGAATAGGTGAATTGTTAAAGCATGAATTAATACATGGTAATATCAAAGAAAAAGACTAATTTAGTCTTTTTCGTTTTTTATTGATTTAATGATTATCGGGATCAATGGTTTATCACGTTCGTCGGTTTTACTATTGGCAATTTCATCGACAACTTCCATTCCTTCGATGACCTTACCAAAGGCAGCGTATTGACCATCTAAATGGAAGGCGTCTTGATGAACGATAAAAAACTGTGATGAAGCAGAATTCAAATTAGAAGAGCGAGCCATTGAAATTACACCACGACTGTGCTTTAAAGGGTTATTTACACCGTTGATCTTAAATTCACCTTTGATATTCTTGCCACTACCTCCAGTGCCTGTACCAAGTGGACATCCACCCTGTATCATAAAACCTTTTATCACTCGATGAAAGGTAAGTCCATTATAAAACCCAGTTTCAACCAAGTTAATAAAATTGTCACATGTGATTGGTGCATCATGATTAGCAAGTTCTATCTTGATTTTTTTACCATTATTTAATTCAAGTATTATCATTTATTTCCTCTTTCTTTGATATATTCTTCGATTATCATGGCACAATCAGCCACAAGATCATTGCAACTGCGATTATCATTGTTTTCGGCTTTAAGCGGAATACAATCAAGATATTTATTTTTAGTCATGAATTTCTCAGCACATAGTCTTACCTCTTTTGCAGATTCATCTTTTGTTTCACCTTTATGATCCAGATCACCGGCATTGATGTAACTGATAACTATCCCCATGGCGTTTACTGCTCCACACAGACCTCCCATCTTACCAAACCCTGCCCCTAAACCATCTGCTAGTTTATAGGCTTGATCCTTTTCTATATTCATAACATCATGATAAGCTACTAGAATAGCTTGTGCACAATTACATTTTTCTTTATGTAATTGGCGAGCAATATTAATTCGATCCATAGATACCTCTTTCTACTAACAATGATATAATAAAAATAAATGTAATGCTAAATGAATTTATATCAATGTTATAATATATACAAACATGGGGGAAAAGATAATGTATGATAATAAGATTTTTTCAATTACAAAGAGTTTGATCGATGAAGTGGCTATAACGCAAGAACAAAATATTAAAGTAGCCGCAAGAGCGATCGTGGAAACGATCAAAAAAGGTGGAATTATTCAAGCATTTGGATCAGGTCATTCCATTTGTGGAGCGATGGAGATATATCATCGTTATGGTGGTTTAGCACCTGTGAAAAAACTGGCAGAACCATCAGGTGGAATATATGAAAGAATGGAAGGGATAGGGAGATTATTTTTAAAAGATACTGAAATATTACCTGAAGACATAGTGATCGTTATCTCGCATTCAGGTAAAAATGCTTTGCCTTGTGAGGTAGCATTAGTCGCGAAAGAGCGAAAAGCAACGGTCATAGCAGTCACTTCAGTTAAAGCTAGTAGTGAATTACCAACCGGCCATTCTTGTGGTAAACACCTCTTTGAAATAGCTGATATCGTTTTAGATACACAAGTGGCGCCAGGCGATGCTATGGCTGAAGTAGAAGGATTAGACAGTAAGATATGTGGAATGTCATCTATAATTACGGGAATCATTTTACAGGCTACAGTCCTAGAATCAGTAGAAATGATGGTTGCTGAGGGTATTAAACCACCAGTGCGCTTTGTACAATCAAAAACGAGCGATCCAAACGTTTTAATGGATATTGAAAAGCAATATAGTCATCGCTTGTTGAGAAAATGAAAATTCAAAAAAAGTTAGATTATCACGTCTAACTTTTATCTCAACTAAATATCTTGGCGTCTTACTATTAATTTTTCATTTTTAATACTACGACAATGGTTGATCTGATACCATTGTGTTTGTCTTTTAAATAGACTGATCAAGTTTAACGGAGTCCATGATAGTACAAAAAACCAAAAACTAAAGACTCCTAGTAAACAGTGTTTATTTAATTTATCCTGGCTAGCAAGCACAATTATCGCAATTATCGTAGTAGTAACATATGACATGAATATCGGTATTACAAGGGTTGGCAAATTTGCATCATTATAAATATAGGCAAATATAGTTATTACTAATAATTGTATTGTCGATAACAATTGGATCGTTGGAGCTATAAGAGACATGAATCCATCTATCAATTGTCTGAAATTGTTTAAATTTAATCTATCGTATAGTTTTTTATAATATAT
>JAQUCI010000104.1 GCA_028686295.1 Erysipelotrichaceae bacterium
TAGAGACCATCCTAATACTAAGTCAAAAAAAAGACAGTGTCCGTTCTGTTGATGTAGTAAATAAACTCAAATATAAAAAATCTAGTGTAAGTGTAGCGATGAAAAACCTACGTGAAGAAGGTTTGATCGAGGTTGATAGTGATGGACATATAACACTTACACCATCAGGAAGATCAATAGCTGAAACAATATTAGAGAGACATAATTTCTTCTCAAAATGGCTGATAAAACTTGGAGTAGATGAATCAATCGCACTTGAAGATGCTTGTCGCATTGAACATGTGATAAGTCCCGAGAGTTTCGATGCCATAAGAGAATATGTTAAGAATTGTAATATAAAACAGGTCAAGTAAGACCTGTTTATTTTTCTAAAAAGAATATTCCAATAGTATCAGGACCACAATGAGCTGAAATCGTACATCCAGCTTTATTAATAACGATCTCTTTGAAATCATATTCATCTTTAATTCTATTTACAACATGATCCATTAGATTTTGATCACTATCAGCATTTGTAATGAATATTATATCTTGATCAATTTGATCAATATCAACTAGACGATCACTAATATAGTTCTTAACACATCTTTCAAAACTACCCCGACACTTACTACCAACTTGCATTTGACCATTAAACACTTCGATACAAGGCTTAATCTTCAAGACTTTGGTACCTACCAGTTCAAGATTTGAACACCTTCCACCCTTGTAAAGATAATCTAGTTTATCAATCACAAAGCTACCGTTGATCTTAGGTATGATGTTATGGGCTAGTTTTAGTAAATCTTCAATATTTGATCCATCATTGATTGCCTTTGCCAGTCGATAAACAAGATAACCACTTCCCGATGAAAGATTTGCAGAATCAATAACATACACATTTTCTAATCCCTCAGCAGCTAAACGTGCATTTTGATAACAAGAAGAAAATCCTGAACCTAACGATATATGTAATACGCTGTCATATTTTTTAGATAATGGCTCTAAAAAACGATGATATTCATAAACATTGATTGCGGCTGTTCTACATGTCTTATCTTCTTCTTCCACAAATCTAAAGATATCTCTTGGCGTAATATCAACATTATCACTATACACTTTCTCATCAAGCACGATATGAACAGGTATAAGATCTATTTCATAAGCATCTAATATCTCTTTACTAAGATCACAAGTGCTATCAGCCGTTAATTTGATCATAAACAACCCCCCATTTGCAATGCATTATGACACACAATTATTAACTCACTATTAACAATAAGCGCTATCACATAATATTCATATTACTTGTACGATAATATCAACTAATTTAAAATAATGATAAGAGGTATAATTATGAACACCCTAATTGAATATTTAGATAAGATTGAAAATAAACTACAACAAGAACGAATGATAAAGATCGATCAATGGATCCAAAAAAACATGCCTCAACTAAAATTAAGGATAGCTTGGAACCAACCGATGTATGTACTTGATAAAACCTTTATTATTGCCTTTAGTTTTTCTAAAAATCATATTTCCGTCGCTCCTGAGACAAAAGCACTTGTTAAATATGAAGCAGATATCAAAAAAACTGGTTATTCTATGTCAAAGAAACTTTTTAGAATTTTAAATGACCAAGAAGTCAATTACGAACTACTAAAACAAATAATAGAATTTAATATGCTTGATAAAGCAGATTATCAGAAATTTTGGCGTGATGAAGAAGCGTAAGCTTGTCTTTGACCATAATAGCCTCGAATTAGCTGATCTAAAAGAATTAATATCAAAACAGTCACACCGTGTTCTAATAGCTTGGGCTTTTGACTGTGCATTTATATTTGTTAATATGGTCAAGAATCGCTATCCAGATGAGTCAAGATTAGTTGTTGCCTATGACAAAGCACAAAGATGGGCAGCTGGCCAGATCAAGATGCCTGAAGCAAAAAAAGCTATCCTTAATGCCCACCAGATAGCTAATGAAATTGATGATGAAATATATATAGCATTAATCAGAGCTGTTGCTCAAGGCTTATCCACAATTCACACTCCTAAACATGCCTTAGGAATTGTTTTTTATGGTTTGACGGCTCAATATCATGCTGCAGAAATCAAAGAAAGAACCAAAAAGATCGATGATATGATCAACTGGTTCTATGAGAGTTTGTTATATTGGCAAGACAATACCGATAAACACTACCATCAATGGGCAGACTTCATTAAAGACTAAATTAATGCTCTATTCGATTCTTTCCATTCTTCTTAGCCTTATATAAAGCTTGATCAGCATCATGGATGAAATCTGTGATGCTTTCATTAGCAAACTGCTTAACTCCACCACTAATAGTGATTTTCTGGTCATCGATCATCTTATCAACTTCTACTGCTTTTCTTATTCTCTCAGCAACAATCTTGGCTTGTTCTAAATCAGTTTTGGGAAGAACCAACATAAATTCTTCACCACCGTAGCGACCAACAAGATCTTTATCTCTGATCGCTCTTTTTAATATTTCAGCCACCCTGATCAATACCTTATCACCAAAAACATGTCCCTTTGTATCGTTAACCTTTTTAAAATCGTCTATATCAAACATTACTATCGATAATGGTTGATCAGTCTTTGTACTAATACTCATTTCTTCTTTAACAAAATCAACCAATGTCTTATGGTTACTGATCTTTGTTAGCCCATCCATCGTTGATAATTTAGCTAATATCTTATTTTTGGACGCTAAGTCTTGTTCCATTAATTTTCTTTCGGTTATATCAAAAACGATTCCAGCCATAAAAATAGGTTTATTATCGTCATCATATTGTGTGATCCTGCCTCGATCATAATACCAACGATAATCACCTGACCTGGTTTTAATGCGATACTCGGTTTCATAAACAGGTTTCTTATGATATAAATGATCTTTCATCGCCTGCATCGCTATCGGATAATCATCTGGATGTAATAATTCAGTGAAAAATTGGTAATTTACACTATTTGGCACTTCATCTTCAGAATAACCCAAAGTTATGACTTTAAGTGGATTAAAGGTAACGATATTATTCTTAATATCCCAATACCAATGCCCAAGATTACCCGACCATGCATATTCCAGTCGATCTTCTTGTTGTCTTTCAGTTAATAATTGCTTATTCAATAACTCTAATTGTGATATTCTCTTTAGCAATTCTGCTTTAGACATCTTCCGGTGATCTTTCATTAAAACTCCTTTATTTAATAAAACAATATCGTGCTTTATTCTCTTTTTTTACCTGATATAAAGCCTCATCCGCTTTGCCCATTAACTCTTCAACTGTTTGACCATGACGTGGGAAAAATACTGCGCCTATGCTACACGTAATGATAATCTTTACGATCTTATTGTTGATCGTATCTTCGATCCGATAATGCGTTGCGATATTATCAAAAATCCGCTTAATGATATCTTCAGCGTTTTTTTCACTCTTAACATCATGTAAGTAGATTAAGAATTCATCTCCGCCTGTTCTTACCAACATATCAGCATCACGTAACTGCTGTTTGATATTGCTCGTAAAACGCTTTAAGACACTATCACCAAAAACATGACCATATTCATCATTGATCTCTTTAAAATCATCAAGATCGATCAAAGCCAAACAACCAATAGCTTGATTCTCACGAGATTCATACAAAAGATCTGGCAAGAAAGTATCTAAAGCATAACGATTATATGCACCAGTTAAAGAATCTTTAAAAGCTGTTTCCCGCAACTCATCTTCTACTTTTTTCTTAGTCGAAACATCATCGATAACAATATTAGCTCCAGTTATCTTACCATCCTCTTTACGTGGAGTAAAATACACCTTTAACCAAACTTGTTTATCCCAGATACTCTTATAATTCATTTCATAAACCAGTGATCGATCATATAACATGCATTCTTGTAAGCGCAAAGAGAAACCTGATTGCTTAAGCTGTGGCAAAGTTAACAAATTTATTTTCTTTGTCTCTTCAAAAGATGGAGAATCCATTAACGCTAACAACTTCTTGTTTGCATAAGTAATATTACCCTCTATATCACACGATAAAAATCCGACAGGGGCATATTCTGCTAAGGTATAAAATCGCTTCTGACTACTAATAAGTGATCTCTCCAATTTTGTCTTTTCGATGAACAAACCCAGTTGTAATAGATATATTTTAAGCAACTCGATATTTTTTAACTCTTGGTTCTTCTTAAATATCATCGTAAAATCACCTAACAATTTATCATCTTTAGTGATCTTAGCAATCACAGCTTTCCCTAGATTTAACTTGTTTTGTAACTTATTAACGATATCAAGTGGAAGTTTTCCTTGAACTAATTCAATTAACGAATCAAAATATGTGATATCATTATTTAATATCTTTTTTTCACGAACTTGATCATAAGCCCATTTTTTCCCAATAGGATCAAGTTTAAAGAGTTTCAAACCATCCTTGATTATTTCTTTGACTCCTTCAAAGGCGACTGTCGTAAATTCATGACCATTATCCTCAAACAGATTAAACGCTACATATTCAGCACCTGAAACGTCATACGCAAATTGTGTTATCTTATCATAATCAATCATGCTACCCATATTATGCATAAAATAATCACCCATTTCGATCAGCATCTTCTCAAAGGTTTTATTTAAAAAGACTGTGACAAAATGATCCTGATCAGTTGAAAATGCTTTGATCAGATAATACTTATGATATTCTTCAGAATATTCTTCAAACTCAATATTCCCTGTTTGCTTAAACACTTGTTTATAAATATCTACCCATTTTTTAGCTGCTTTTTTATCCATAAATACTTGTTTTACGATTGTAAAATCTGCATTTGAAAAAGCTTTAATTAATGAGTATATTACTTTAAGTCCTTTTATTATTAAA